>JAMWCW010000002.1 GCA_023819145.1 Candidatus Omnitrophota bacterium | reverse complement strand
AATTGCCCATCAGATTTTAAAAGAAGTTAAAGAAAGACTAAATTTTTTGATTAATGTAGGTCTTTCTTATCTTACTCTTAGCCGGTCAGCCAGTACACTTTCGGGAGGAGAAGCCCAAAGAATTCGTTTGGCTACACAGATTGGAGCGGGGCTGGTGGGGGTTATTTATATTTTAGATGAACCGAGTATTGGTTTGCATCAGCGGGATAATACAAAATTGTTGAATAGTCTAAAGACTCTACGTGATTTGGGAAATACATTGATTGTTGTCGAGCATGATGAGGCGACAATAAGAAATGCGGACTACATCGTTGATCTTGGTCCCGGAGCAGGAAAGCATGGTGGGGAGGTGATCTTTAGCGGGGCCTTAAAGGGACTTCTTTCTTCCAAGAATTCCCTTACGGCACAATATCTGCGGGGAGAGTTGAAGATAGAAATTAGGGAAAAACGACGTGCCTATAAGAACGTAAAATTCTTAGAGGTCTTAGGAGCAGAGGAGCACAATTTAAAGAAAATTGATGTTAAAATTCCTTTGGGTGTATTTAGTTGCGTAACTGGTGTTTCTGGATCAGGGAAAAGTACCCTTATTCACGAAATTCTCTTTCGCGCCCTCGCCCAGAGGTTCTATCATTCTAAAGAAAAACCGGGTAAATACCGGCAGATAAAAGGTATGGATTTTATAGATAAGGTGATTGTAATTGACCAGTCTCCGATTGGAAGAACGCCGCGTTCAAATCCTGCTACCTATACCGGAATCTTTACTTATATCCGTGATTTGTTTAGTTTACTTCCTGATTCACGCATGCGTGGATATAAAGCAGGAAGGTTTAGTTTCAATGTGAAAGGAGGACGTTGTGAAGGATGTCAGGGGGATGGAGTGAAGAGAATAGAGATGCATTTTCTTCCTGATATTTATATAGTGTGCGATGTTTGTAAAGGAGCGCGTTTTAATGAACAGACATTAGAGATAAAATATAAGGGAAAGTCAATTCGCGATGTTTTAGAAATGACGGTTGAGGAAGCACTGGAGCTTTTTGCTAACATCCCTAAGATAAGAAATAAACTCCAGATTCTTTACGAAGTAGGCTTGGGTTATATCCAATTGGGGCAATCGGCTACTACACTTTCTGGCGGAGAGGCACAGAGAGTAAAACTGGCGGCAGAATTAGGTAAGAAATCCACGGGAAAAACCCTCTATCTTCTGGATGAGCCAACTACCGGACTCCATTTTGCGGATATTGCTAAACTGCTGCAGGTTTTGCATAAATTAGTAGATATGGGCAATACGGTAGTAGTGATTGAACATAATCTGGATGTGATTAAAACCGCTGATTATATTATTGACCTTGGTCCAGAGGGCGGAGAAAAAGGAGGGTTTGTGGTTATTTGTGGCAGCCCCGAGGAGGTTGCTGATTGTAGCTCTTCCTATACGGGACAATATTTAAAAAAAGTTTTAGGACGTTAGAGGATTAGAATATAGTTCTAAAGGGGATTAATTTTCTTGAGAAAAATATGTTTCTGTGATAGATTAAGCAGTTAAAGATGAAGAATAAAATAATAATAATATTTATGTTCATTCTTTTTATTAACTGTCTTTCCTTTGCAGGTGAGGAAGAAGATTTTGCTTTTGCCAAGAGGACTTTTGAAGATAAATTTTATGAAGTAGCCATAAAACAGTTTGAAACATTTCTTAAAAATTATCCGGAAAGTGGCAAAATTAATCAAGTCCATCTCTTTCTTGCCCAGTGCTATTATCATCTTGATAAATTATTGCCTGCCCTTTCGGAATTAGAGTTGATTGCTAAGAAACAATTAGAAAAGGAACTTACGGAAGCGGTTTTATATTGGTTGGGTGAAGTTTATTTGAAAGGAAAAGATTTCTCTACCGCGAGGGAATATTTTCTTAAAATAATTAATAGTTTTCCCGAATCTGCCTATAAAGATTACGCCTTACATGCTCTTGCCTTGAGTCATTATGATACCGATGATGTCAAAGAAGCAATATTTTGGTGGGATAAGTTGGATACAGATTTACTTAGCGAGGAAATTGCTCAGGAAGTTTTAATGTATAAGGGAAAAGGCTATTTTAAATTGGGTAGATATGACAGTGCAAAGGAATGTTTTTTGTTTTTTATAAATCGGTTTCCGAAGGGAAGGTTTCTTGATGAGGCATATTATTATTTAGGAGAAATTTCTTTCCGTACTTTTGATTATAATGATGCTTTGGATAACTATTCTAAAGTCATACTCCGTTTTCCTCGTTCCTCTTTCTTAGAGATGGCGCGTATTGGTATTGCGTGGGTATATTTAGAAACAGGGCGTTATGAAGAAGCGGAGAAATATTTCAAAAATTTTATTGAAACGAGACAGGGAACCAGTGTTTTAGATTATGCATTTGTAGGTTTGGCGAATACGCTTGTAAAATTAAATCGTTATAATGACGCGATAGATGTATATGAAAAAATAATTAAAGAATTTCCAGAGTCATCTCATGTATTTTCTGCCCATGTGGGTAAGGCAGAATGTCTTTACAGTTTGGCACGTTATAACGAAGCGATAGATTTTTGTAAAGAGGCGATAAGAAGATTTAATCGCCAGCACGAGAAGGACGATTTTTATTACACTATGGGTTGGGCATATCGAAAATTAGGTAAATTGGATGAGGCAGTTCTAATTTTTGAAGACATTGTTCATTATTCAAATGATGAGCAACTTAAAGTTTCCTCTCTTTCTTGTTTGGGTGATATTTATTTGGAAAAAGAAGATTATGTTAAAGCTCAAGAATTTTATGATATTGTTTTGAAAGAGTATCCTGGTAGTCTATATGTAGACTATGCTCAAATGCAATTGGGGCTTATATTCTATAGGATGGAAAGATACGATGCGGCAATTATTGCATTGAGGAATCTCATTTTGAATTTTCCTTCCACTCGATTTAAGGAAGGGGCTAATTATTATTTGGCAATGTCTTATTTTAAACAAAGAGATTATGTTCGCGCAGAGGAAGAATTTGCCAAGCTTTCTAATTCAAGTGCCTATGGCGAGGAGGCGGAGATAAAGCGAGGAGTTTGTTTAATGAATAGTGGTAAATATCGGGAGGCGATTGATTGGTTTAAGAAAATTCGCAGTATTATAAGAACCGATAAACATCTTCTAGCCTTAGATTATTATAATGCTTGGGCATATTATTTTACGGGAAAGGAGAAAGAGTTTCTTAAGGCTATAGATAACATATTGAAACGTTATCCTGATTCAGATTTTTCTCCCGATATTATTTTTTGGCTAGGGGAGTACTATTACCAGAAGAAAGATTTTGTTAAAGCAGAAGAATATTTTGCCCAATTGGTTTCAAGATTCCCTCATGACGATTTGGTAGACGATGTCTATTATTGGTTAGGATGGACAAGCTATCACAAAAAAGACTTTTTGGCGAGTATTAGATATTTCGAAAAAATATTAGATAGCTGCTCTGGTAGTCCCTTTGTACCCGAGGCTTTATATAGAAAAGGGAAAATACTTTGTGAGATGCGAATGTTTAGTGAAGCGGAGGATGTATTTAGACAGTTAGAGAAAAGGTTTCCTGATACGCGGTTTTTCTATCTTGCACTTCAAGAGCAGGCTTCCTTAAAGAAAGATAAAGGAGATTTTGACAACGCTTTAATTTTGTTGCGGAAAGGGGAAACTTGTCCTTTAAAGGACTTAGCTGCATTAATTAGATTTGAAATAGCTTCCCTTCTGGAAGAGAAAAACAATTTAGACGAGGCTCTTACAGAATATCTTAAGATAGTTTACCTTGAGGGCTTGGATAATTTGGAACTTATGGAACAGACCAAAATACGCATTGCGGATATCTTGGAAAAGAAAGGTAGATGGATTGAGGCAGAAGAGATATACAACTACCTACTTAAATCAGAAAATCAGGATATCAAGAATTTGGCCCGCAAACGATTAGAGGGGGTCAGGGAGAAATTGAGGTAAGTTTTGGTTATTTGATATTTGATGATAACTTATAAAGATATAAAAGAGATTGAAAGGAGGATGAAATGGGAGGATTAGGAATGTGGGAAATAGTTCAAAAAGGTGGGCCTTTAATGTATCCTATTATCTTTTGTTCCATTCTTTCTTTAGCGGTAGTTATGGAAAGGCTTTATCATCTTTATCGGGCAAAGATTGATACGCGTGAATTTATGGATAGTATAGCGAACATTTTGCGTAGAAATCGTTTGAGAGACGCTTTGCAGAAATGCGAAGAAACTCCGGGGCCGATAGCGCATATCTTAAAAGCAGGTATCTTGAAACATGGTCGGGCGAGAGCAGAGATAAAAGAAGCGATTGAGGATGCTGCTTTGCAAGAAATACCCCGTTTAGAGAAGAATCTGGGGATTCTGGCAACGGTAGCCCATATCTCTCCTCTTTTAGGTTTATTGGGAACAGTTACAGGAATGGTAAGGTGTTTTCAGATTATTCAGGAAAAAGCTGTTTCTTTAAATCCGATAAATCCCGGTGACCTTGCTGGTGGAATATGGGAAGCACTTCTTACAACGGTAGCAGGGTTAGTGGTTGCTATTCCTACTTTTGTTGTCTATAATTATTTAGTAAGCAGGGTTGATGGTTTTGTTTTAGATATGGAGCGTTCTGCAACAGAATTGGTTAATCTCCTTACCGAGGAGGAGGGAATTAAGAATTTGGCTTCTGGGGTTGCTGGTAAAGGGGAAGTTGAATAGAAAGGAAGGGAGTGATGCGTTTTAGAAGACATTTTGAATGGGAAAAAGGTCAACGAGGAATAGATATTACGCCTCTTGTGGATGTAGTTTTTCAATTATTGATTTTTTTTCTTATAACATCTTCCTTCGTGGTTACTCAAACAGGCATAAAAATAAATCTTCCTAAAGCCATAACCAGTGAAGCACTGCAAGAGGAGACCGTGGTAATTCTTATAAACAAGAATGACTTGATATTTCTAAACGAGAAGGCGGTGACAATAAAAGAATTAGGAAACTATCTTGAGGATTTGCCACGGAAAAAAGCTATAGTCTTGAAAGCAGATAAAAAATCATCCTTAGGTAAGATAGTAGAAATTTGGGACCTCTGTCGAGAAAAGGGTATAGATAAATTAAATATAGCTACGGTCACAGAGGAAGGTAAAAATGGTTCTCACTAAGGAATTTAAAAATTCTATTATCATTTCTTTATTTATGCATATATTTATCTTTTTTATTTTCAATATTCATCTTTTTCCCCAGCGGAAGGAATTGTTTAGAAATGTAGAGGTTTCTTTCTATGGCAATTTGTTAGAAGAATATGGCAATAAAGGAAAGAAAACAAAAGAAGCGACTTCTTTATCTTTGAGAGATAAGTTAGATTCTGTTTTTGAAAAGAAGACCTCTATCCCTTGGGATAATATTGTGTATCAAAAGGATATGCGCTATATCTTTCCTGAAAAACCGTATAAAGAGATGGTGGACAAAAGAAAACATTCAGTTTTTACAGCAAATACGCAACAGGGAGATAAATTTACTTTTTTTTCTCTAAATAATAAAACCGATTCCAAATTGGATTCTTTACCTTTGATTATTAAAGATATATTATCTTCTGATTTGAGTTATCTTGTTATTCCTAAGGGAGAGAATATGACTTTTAAACTACGTTTTTTCATCTCAGAGAAAGGGTTAGTAGAGTTTGTGGAACCGCTTTTTTTCAGCGGTAATCCTGAACTGGATATTTTTGTAAGGAAGGCGGTGAAGGAATGGGTTTTTCTACCACCGGCAAATAAGAGGGGTAGATGGTATGAAATAGATTTTTGTCCGCGGATTATGGCGAGAAGGAATGATTAATATTGACTTTTCTACGGCAATTGGGTTATATTTATTAATGGTTATTTTGCTTATTGGTATTTCTTGGGTTATTTTTGAACAGAGGATTAAGACTAAAGGTTTTTTGCGCCTTTGGCCTAAAAAAAATATTTGGCATTGTTCAATATGTGCATATACATATATAGATAAAGAAACCGAAATTTCTATTTGTCCACGCTGTAAAAGTTATAACAAAAGAGAGAAAATAGAAAGGGGTGATAAATTATGATTACCGAGATAGGTATTACTGCGGGAGATATTTGGCATTACCTTGATGAACACGGACAGACTACACTTTCTACTTTAATCGCAGGGATTGATAAGTCGCGTGATTTAGTATTGATGAGTTTAGGTTGGTTGGCACGAGAAGGTCATGTTATTTTAGAAGGGGAAAGCGAATATCGCATATCTTTACGAAGATAGTTAAAGAGTGCTTCTCAAATTCTTTTTTTTTATTCTCCTAAATACGAGGTAGATTTAGGACTGCATGTTTTTCCTACCGTTAAATATAGACTTATCAAAGAATGTTTATCCGAGAAACTGGGTCTAAAAGACGAGGCATTTATTTCCCCTACCACCGCCACTAAAGAAACGGTTTGTTTGGTACATACCTCGGATTATTTTGAAAAATTGAAATTTGGGCGTTTGTCTCTTGAGGAATTGTTACGTTTGGAGATTCCTATGAATGAGGAAATATTTACCGCATCGTTAATTTGTGTAGAGGGTTCTTATTTAGCCGGCAAATATGCTTTGGGTAATAAGTTGGGTATTCATATTGGGGGTGGTTTTCATCATGCTTTTCCTGACCATGGAGAGGGTTTCTGTGTATTTAATGATATTGCTATTGCGATAAGGAAGTTACAGAAGGAAGGATTAATAAAGAAGGCAATGGTTATTGATTGTGATTTACATCAAGGAAATGGCACAGCTTATATTTTCCAAAGGGATAGTACAGTTTTTACTTTTTCTATTCATCAAGAGAACAATTACCCATTTTATAAACCCGCGGGCAGTTTAGACATAGGTTTAGATGATGGAACAGATGATGGAGGGTATCTAGCTCCTCTTAAAGAAGCAATACCGCCTATTCTTAGAAATTTTAAGCCAGAGATTATTTTTTATCAGGCGGGTGCAGACCCTTATAAAAACGACCAATTAGGAGGACTCAGATTGACCAAAGATGGATTAAGAGAACGTGATGCATTTATTTTTAATCAGGCAAAGGAAAACAATATATCAATTGCGGTTACTTTAGGTGGTGGATATGCAGTGAATATACAGGATACTGTAGGGATACATTGTAATACAATTATAGAGGCACTTAAAGCTTTTGGTTTATACTAAAAGAATGAAAGAGATGAAGAAGAGGGTCCTAGTAGCTATGAGTGGAGGAGTTGATTCTGCGGTAACAGCCTATCTTCTTAAAGGAGCCGGTTACGAAGTAATGGGAGCGACAATTAAGCTTTGGACAGAAGGGAGTTGTGGCTTTGATTCTCCAAATACCCTTGGGGCTCTTAGAGATATAGAAAGTTGTCAAGCAGTGGCGAAAAAATTGAAAATTCCTTATTATGTTTTTGATTTGGAAAATGAGTTTAAAAAATGGGTTATTGAGTATTTCCTAAAAGAATATTCTCGTGGAAGAACTCCTAATCCTTGCGTAATCTGTAATTCGCTTATAAAATGGGGTTTTTTTTTAGAAAGGGCTATGGAAATGAAAGCAGATTTTATCGCTACGGGACACTATGCTAAAATTGGTTTTAGTAGAAATAAGAAAAGATTTATTTTGAAGGAGGCAGAGGATAAAGAAAAAGACCAGTCCTATTTCTTGTTTAACCTTAGTCAGGATAAACTTTCGCGGACAATATTACCCTTGGGAAGATATAACAAATCCGAAGTCCGTAAGCTCGCAGAAGAGCTTGGGCTTTCTGTTTATAATAGAACAGAGAGCCAAGATATTTGTTTTGGTTTTCGTGACAACAAACATTTTTTCTTTTCTAATAATTTTCCGAAAATAAAGCCCGGTTTGATTTTAAATAGAAAAGGCACAGTTTTGGGGAAGCACAAAGGAATAGTTTTCTATACTGTTGGTCAACGGGAAGGATTGGGAATTGGTTGGCATGTGCCTTTATATGTGACCAAGATTGATGCTAAGAAAAATGTGGTGGTTGTAGGCGAGAGGAATGAAGTTCTGCAGAGTTGTCTTAAGGCAAAGAATTTGAACTGGGTAAGCATAGACAAGCCTAAAGATAAAATTAGAGTGGAGGCAAGAATTAGATATAGACATTTAAAAGCACATGCTACATTGTTCCCTAGGGAGGATAATTCAGTAAGAGTTGTTTTTGATACGCCACAGTTTGCAATTACTCCGGGACAGGCGGTAGTTTTTTATAAAAAAGATTTAGTCCTGGGAGGAGGATGGATTGAATAAAACCAGAAACCAGAGACCAGAAAACAGTAACGAGAAATTAGAGAAGCTCAAGAAGATTCTAGAAAAACTTGGTTCGGTAATAATTGCCTATTCAGGAGGGGTGGATTCGTCATTGTTACTTAAAGTGGCAAGGGATACTTTAGGTAAGGATAGTGTTTTGGCAGTGACTGCTTTCTCCTCTACTTATCCCAAGGTTGAATATAGGCAAGCTAAAACTTTAGCTAACCAGTTGGGAGTAGAGCATTTGATTGTTTATACAGAAGAGTTGAGAAATAAGAATTTTCGAAAGAATCTGAAAAATCGCTGTTTTTACTGTAAGCATGAATTTTTTAAAAAGTTAGCTTCTCTTTGCCAAAAAAGAGGTTTTAACAAGGTTATAGATGGAACGAATTATGAAGATAGATTTGACTATCGTCCCGGTTTGAAAGCGCGAAATAAATGGGGCGTATTTAGTCCTCTGGAAAAAGCAGGTTTAAGAAAAGAGGAGATTCGTAGGTTGGCGAAAGATTTACGTCTTCCTAACTGGAACAAACCTGCTCAGCCCTGTCTTGCTTCACGTTTTTCTTACGGCACAGAGATTAATCTTAAAAAATTGAGTATGATAGAAAGAGCTGAGGAATTTCTCCGAGGAAAAGGTTTTAGTCAGGTGAGGGTCCGTTTACATCAGGATATAGTCCGTATTGAAGTAGAAAAAGAAAAAATTTCTAGAATCTTTTCTCGAACCTTGAGAGAAGAAATTGTTAGAAAGTTTAAAAGGGTCGGATTTAAGTACATTGCTTTAGATCTTGAAGGCTATAGAATGGGTAGCATTAGTCCTGATTAATCCTGTTAGAAATTAAACCTCTTGCAAAATATTTTTATTATGGTATGATATAAAAACAAAAGTTTTAAACATCCTTAATTGGTTGGGTTGTTGATAAAAATTAAACGAAATAAGTTTAAGATTGATAATTATTTACTATTTAATAGAAGGTATGAATTATTTAATTAAACAAGCCTCTTGCTTTTAGCAATGTCAGAGGTTAAAGGAAGTATGGTTTGACGGCGTAGCTCAGTCTGGTAGAGCAAGCGGCTCATACCCGCTATGTCGGTGGTTCAAATCCACTCGCCGTCACGAAATTTATAATTAGGCACAAATTGCTGAGGTAACGATTCAAAAACTACTTTCGGTGATTTTAAGATATGCTTAAAGAGAAAATAGAGAAAACTATTTCTAAATTCAGGATGTTAAATAAGGGAGATAAAGTGCTTGTAGGAGTATCTGGAGGCCCAGACTCTGTTTGCCTGCTTTATCTACTTTATAAACTAAAGGAAAGTTTGAATTTGGGATTGCATGTTTGTCATCTTAATCATAAATTACGGGGAAAGGATTCAGATGACGATGCTTCTTTTGTAAAAGATTTTACAGAACGTTTAGGACTTCCTTTCTATGGAGGAGAGATAGATGTAAAGGAAGAGATTAGGAAAAGAGGTTGGTCAGAAGAGGAAGGAGCGCGGTTTTTACGTTACGAATTTTTTTTCCAGAATGCTGAAAATAGAGGGATAAGAAAAATTGCTGTGGGACATACCCGTGATGATCAGGTAGAAACTGTACTTATGCATTTGGTTAAAGGAGCGGGTATCTTGGGGTTAAGGGGTATTCCTCCGGTTAGGGAAGAAAAAAGTTTCTTAATCATCAGACCACTTTTTGAAATTTGGCGTGAGGAAATAATGAATTTTTTGCATCAAGAAAAAATAGGTTATCGTATTGACAAAACCAATTTTTCTTCTCTGTATTTACGCAATCGTATAAGAAATAAACTCATTCCTTATTTAATAAATGATTATAACCCTCGTATTAAAGAAATTTTAGCTAACACTGCGGAGAATCTCGGTTTAATATATGAATATATAAACAAACAGGGCAGACGAAAATTTAATTCCGTGGCGAAGGTAAGGCATGAAGAGATAATGATTATTTTAGATAAGTTTAGAAAACTTCATCCTGTTTTACAGAGAGAAATCTTTCGTTTGGTAATCAAGGAGTTAAAAGGAAATTTGAGGAGGATTAATTATCAGCACTGGAAGGAGTTTGAGGAGCTTTTTCAGAAAAGGTCTACAGGTTCAATGATCGATTTACCTCAAGGAATTTCCGTAGAGAAAGATAAGAAATCATTGATATTCTTTCTAAAAAATTGAAAGTGAGGTATAAAAATGTCTGACGGTCAGAAAACAGCAAGAAATAACAATTTTCTAAGAAGATTTTTGTGGACTTTAATACTGGTTATTTCCGCAATGTATCTATTTAACTTAGGTAAATTGTCTTTAGAGGGTCCGCCTGTAGAATTGAGTTATGGTGAATTCTATCGTATTCTTTTAGATAATCCTCATAAAAAAGAGGTTCGCTCTGCGGTAAAAACAGAAAACATTGTTAGTGGGTTTTTAACCAGTGGTAAGAAATACATTGTTCATGTTCCTGATAACGATCCGGAACTAATAAAAATTTTGCGTGAAAATGTTAATGAATTTGTCATTAAACCCCCGCGCACATTTTTTATCAACCTTCTTTATTCGCTTGGGCCTGTGCTTCTATTTATTTTCTTTCTTTGGTATTTTGGTTATCGTAATGCCCAAGCAGGCGGTTCGCGTATCTGGTCTTTTGGAAAATCTCGTGCACGGTTAATTACCGCCGACCAGAAGAGGACCACCTTTAACGATGTAGCAGGTGTAGACGAAGCAAAAGAAGAATTAAAGGAGATTATTGAATTCTTGAAAGACCCTAAGAGATTTCAAAGATTGGGCGGTAAAATTCCTAAGGGAGTACTTTTAATTGGCCCTCCGGGTACCGGAAAAACTTTACTTGCTAAGGCGGTAAGCGGAGAAGCAGGAGTTCCTTTTTTTAGTATATCAGGTTCAGATTTTGTAGAATTATTTGTGGGTGTGGGTGCAAGCAGGGTAAGAGATCTCTTTGACCAAGCTAAGCGATATGCTAAACAGAGTGGCAAGGGCTGTATTGTTTTTATTGATGAAATAGATGCTGTAGGAAGACAGCGTTTTGCGGGAATTGGAGGTGGACATGATGAAAGGGAACAGACACTTAATGCCTTATTGGTAGAAATGGATGGGTTTAATACAGAACAAGGGATAATTGTGATTGCGGCTACTAACCGTCCCGATGTTTTAGACCCTGCTTTGCTAAGGCCGGGGAGATTTGACCGAGTTATTGTTATCGACCGTCCCGATATCAAAGGTAGAGAGGAGATTCTTAAGGTTCATACACAGAACATAAAGATTGCTTCCGATGTTAATTTAAAGAATATTGCCCGGCAAACTCCTGGTTTCTCCGGAGCAGACCTTGCTAATCTCGTTAATGAAGCGGCTCTCTTGGCTGCGCGAAAAAATAAAGAAGCAGTAGATATGGCGGACCTTAATGAAGCGATTGAACGGGTGGTAGCGGGACCAGAGAAGAAATCACGGGTTATAAGTAAGGATGAAAAATTAAGGATAGCTTATCACGAGGCGGGTCATGCCTTAATTTCTTTCTTTATTGCTGGGCCAACCCGTCCTTTAAAAGTTACCATTTTACCCCGGGGTATTTCTTTGGGGCATACCATGGATTTCCCTTTGGAAGACAAATATTTACATACTAAGAAAGAACTTTTGAGACAAATAACCATCTTTTTAGGTGGGCGTGCGAGTGAAGAACTTATTTTTGAAGATATTTCTACAGGGGCAGAGAATGATTTGAAGCAGGCAACCGAAATAGCCCGGATTATGGTTACCAAATTGGGCATGAGTGAAAGATTAGGACATATAACTTTTGGAAGAGACCAGCAACAGATATTTCTTGGTCGGGATATATTTGAGGAGAAAAATTACAGCGACGCTACCGCTTTACTCATTGACCAGGAAGTAGGTAATATTATTAATACTTGCTATAATCGTGCTAAGGAAGAGTTACATAAAAACAAGGATAAACTTAAAATTTTAGCAGAGGCGCTTTTAGAAAAAGAAGTACTGGAGAAAGAAGAAGTGGAGAGATTGTTAGGAATAGAGGATAATCAAAAAGATGAAGGTAAGACTGCTTAACTTTGAGGATGAAAAAGATTTTTTGCAAAAGATGCATCTCCTGAAAGTAGATAGCATAGGCCAGAAGATTATGTCGGGGAAAGGGATTTTTTACACTTTGGAGATTAAAAATCTAAATTCTCTTTTATGTAATGTTTTAAAACAAGAAATGCTCTCTTTGGGAGGAGAGGTGGCGGTACCTCGTGGTGTAATTACAGGCAAATTGAAAAAGAGCGATTGTTTAGTTATGGGAACCCTTTTACATTATCAGAAACTTATCGATAAACTAAAAATTCAACCTTGGGGCTTAAGAGCATTAGGAGGAAAAATCGAACTCACATTAGCGAATGTTCAGAGGAGAAGATGGGATATAAAAGCAGGTCGGTTTTCTCTCTCTTTGGGTAAACGGACATACCTTATGGGAATTCTTAATCTTACCCCCGATTCTTTTAGTGATGGTGGAAGGTTCTATAGACGACCACAGGAAGCGATTGAGTTTGCTCTAAAGATGGCAGAGGAAGGAGCGGATATAATTGATGTTGGAGGAGAATCTACCCGGCCAGGCGCAAAAACCGTTTCGGAAGATGAAGAGTTGAAAAGAACTATTCCGGTTATAAAAATTTTGAGTAAAAGATTAAAAATTCCTCTTTCCATTGATACCTGTAAGGCAAAGGTAGCAAAAGAAGCAATAGAAGCAGGTGTTTCTATGGTAAATGACGTGAGTGGATTACGCGGAGATAAAAAGATGAGAGAAGTAGTGGCGCATTATAAGGTGCCGGTAGTAATTATGCATATGCGGGGAAATCCTCGAACTATGCAGAGAAATCCTGTGTACGCAGATTTAATTTCCGAGATTATTGATTATCTAGAAGCAGGTATAGATTTAGCAAGCAAGGCAGGCATTTCGGTAGATGATATTAT
The DNA here is from genome assembly GCA_023819145.1 of Candidatus Omnitrophota bacterium. Taxonomy (NCBI): domain Bacteria; kingdom Pseudomonadati; phylum Candidatus Omnitrophota; species Candidatus Omnitrophota bacterium. Next base: position 201,354 of record JAMWCW010000002.1, on the reverse strand, counting down.
TGTAGACCCAGGGATTGGCTTCGGTAAAACTGTAGAACATAATCTCATTATTTTGAAAAATCTTCATCAATTTAGAGTTTTGGGGCGTCCGATTATGATTGGAACTTCCCGCAAGTCATTTATTGGTAAAGTACTTAATCTTGATGTTGATAAAAGACTTTATGGAACGATCGCTAGTTGTTCTTTGGCAGTAATCAATGGAGCAAATATTTTGCGTGTTCATGATGTCGAAGAAGTAAAACAGGCGGTTAAATTAATTGATGCCGTTATAGAATCTGGAAGATGTCTAAATTAGTTTATTATTTTAGTCCATTTTTCTTAAAATCTCTCTTGGAAATATTTATCCTCTGGGTTGTTTTTTATCAAGTTTTAAATTTTATACGTAGTAGTCGAGTAGTGCAGGCACTTAAAGTGATTATAATTCTTCTGGTAATATTTTTACTTACTCAGCGTTTGGGATTAGAGGTAATTACTTGGATTATCAATAGGATTTTCGCTATTTCTGTAATTGCCTTACTTATTATTTTTCAGCCGGAATTAAGAAACGGACTCATTCGTCTAGGAGGGGGACATTTTTTAGGAATTTTCTTTCGCGAAGAAAAGAAGTGGGAAGGTTTGATTAAAGGGATATTAAAACTTTCTGAGAAAAGAATTGGGGGGTTAATTGCTATACAGCGGGATGTGAGTTTAGAGCAGTATATAGAGACAGGAATTAGACTGGAGTCTCTTGTTTCCTCTGAGATGATCGAGACTATTTTTTATCCGGGTAACCCCCTACATGATGGCGGGGTAATTATTCAGGGGCAAAGGATTGTGGCTGCGGGTTGTTTCTTTCCTGTTTCTACTAACCCTTATCTTTCTAAAACAATAGGAATGCGCCACAGAGCAGCAGTGGGGTTATCGGAAGAAAGTGATGCATTGGTTATTGTAATATCTGAAGAAAATGGTTCCATTTCCCTTGCTCAAAAAGGAATTTTGAGATTGGATATAGATGAAAAAATTTTACGAACTACTTTGAATCAGCTTTATCAATCCCGAGTTGCAAGAAAACCTTGATGACGAGAAAAATTATAGTTTTTGATAACCTGTTTGTAAAAATAATTTCTCTGCTTTTGGCAATTTTTTCTTGGCTATATATTAATAGCGAGATTTCTCAGTCTAAGAAAAAAGAGAAGGTAACTTTAATTTGGGACAAAGAACTCAACTTAGAGATTAGGGAATTACCCATTCGGGCAAATATTAAAGGTTCACCCCCTTCCGGATACATCTTTGTAGAATCTAAAGTAATGGTCAATCCTTCATATTGTAAAGTTGTAGGCAAGAAATTGTATTTAGATAGCGTTAGCCATATTGATACCGAGCCAATAGACATACGTACTTTTATAAAGACTACGGTAGTAAAGACTACCTTGCAATCACTTTCTAATATCATTGTTCCTGAAGGGGAAGTGGAAGTGACTATCCCTGTAGAGAGAGCAAGGCGATAATTATGGTTAAATTAGGAGTTAATATTGACCATATAGCAACCCTCCGTCAGGCACGGAGAGCTAAGGAACCCGATCCAGCATGGGCAGCAGTTCTTTGTGAACTCGCCGGTTGCAATAGTATAGTTGTTCACTTACGAGAAGACCGTCGACATATAAATGAACGGGATTTAAAAATCCTACGCTCTATCGTGAAATCTAAGCTTAATTTAGAGATGTCCATTGTTAAAGAGATAGTAGATATTGCTTGTGAAGTAAAGCCAGACCAGGCAACTTTAGTTCCTGAAAAAAGAGAAGAAATTACAACCGAAGGCGGATTGGATGTCGTAAAATATTTTTCTCAGATAAAAGAAGTAGTAGAGAGATTGCACAAAGAAGGAATTGTAGTAAGTCTTTTTGTTGATCCTTTAGAGTCGCAGATTAAGAAAGCAAGAGAGACGCGGGTGGAATTTGTTGAACTACATACGGGAGTGTATGCTAATGCAAAGGGCGAAATTGAGAGAGAAGAAGCTTTGACTAGGTTAATTCAAGCAACACAAGTGGCTAAAGGTTTTGGTTTAAGGGTTAATGCTGGTCATGGATTGGATTATCTCAATGTGCGTAACATAGCTAAGATCCCCGGAATCGAAGAATTAAATATTGGTCATGCAATTATTTCCCGTGCAGTTTTTGTAGGTTTAGAAAAGGCGGTTAAAGAAATGCTGGAATTATTGAAATGAAGATTGAAACAGGGATAGATTTAATAGAAACAGAGAGGATAAGGAAAGCGTTGAATAGATGGGGAGATAAATTTTTAGAGAGAGTTTTTACTTCCCGTGAAAGAGATTATGTCAGAAATAAAAAATTTTATTATGAAAATTTAGCGGCACGGTTTGCAGCCAAAGAAGCAGTATTCAAAGCATTGGGAAACTCTAAGATTAATTGGCAGGACATAGAAATTCTCAATAATGGGAAGGGAAAACCGCGAGTTTTTTTGAGTAAAAAAGCAAAAGGATTGATAGGAAAAGAAAAGATTCAGCAAATAAAAGTCAGTCTTACGCATACCAAAAATTATGCAATAGCCCAAGCAGTAGTAGTAGTAAAGTAGTAGGTAGTCACTAGGAAGAAGTATTGAGTAATGGATATAAAGAAAGAAATGGTTAAGTTTTTGCCTCAGCGAAATCAAGATACCCACAAAGGGGACTATGGACATGTTTTTGTTCTTGCAGGCTCAAAAGGGTTAACCGGAGCAGCGACATTATGTTCTCTCGCAGTTTTAAGAGTAGGAGCGGGTTTAGTTACCTTAGGAATTCCGGAGAGTCTTAATCCTATACTAGAAATAAAACTAACTGAGGTAATGACTCTACCACTTCCGGAGACAAAAGAGGCAAGTTTAGGTTTTAAAGCAAAGGATAAAATTCTTGATTTTCTTAAGAAATGCGATTGTATAATTGTTGGACCTGGGCTTTCAAGAAACAAGGAGACTCAAGAATTGGCAAGATTTTTATTAAAAAAAATTGATTTACCAATTGTATTAGATGCGGATGGTATAAATGCATTGGAAGGGTATAAAAAAATTCTTGAAGAGATAAAAAGCGATTTAATTCTTACTCCCCACATCGGAGAGTTTTCTAGACTTACAGGTATTTCGATAGAAAAAATTAAAGAAAATAAAATTTCGGTTGTAAAAAATTTTTTGAAAAGTTATAATATGACTCTTGTTTTAAAAGGATATCAAACAATCGTTGCTCAGCAAGACAAAGAAATTTACATAAATAAAACCGGCAATCCAGGGATGGCTAGCGCAGGAAGTGGGGATGTTTTGACAGGAATGATTGGAGGATTTTTAGCTCAAAAAATCTCTCCTTTTGAATCAGCGAAATTAGGTGTTTACTTACACGGATTAGCTGGAGATTTAGCAAAAAAAGAAAAAACCGACTACGGATTGATTGCTTCAGATATTTTAGAAAATATCCCTAAGGCAATAAAAAGATTGCTGGCGTAGCTCAGTAGGCAGAGCAGCGGTTTTGTAAACCGCGGGTTGGAGGTTCGATTCCTCTCGCCAGCTAAAATAGATCTTACAATTATTTTCTTTTGGGCAGGTGGCCGAGTGGACAATGGCACCAGACTGTAAATCTGGCGGCGTAGCCTTCGGAGGTTCAAATCCTTCCCTGCCCAAAAATTATTAAAAATATCAGGCTCCGTATCAAGACTACATTAGGGATAACGGATTTTTCCCAACATAGTGCGGGAGTAGTTCAGTGGTAGAACAACAGCCTTCCAAGCTGTATATGGGGGTTCGATTCCCCTCTCCCGCTTTGTGGAGTACTTTAGGAATCCCATCGGTTTTTTATTGAACCTAGAAGACCATTGAGGATTTTTGTATGAGGGTGCGACTTTAGTTGTACTGTTTTTAAGACACAAAAAAAGACAAAAAAATTACAGACTAATAAAAAAATATAAAAAAAACTTGACAAAAAAATTTAAAATTATATAATTAGAAAATTATTCTAAAGGGGGTTTGCCCTTGTAGCTCAGTAGGTAGAGCACGTCGTTGGTAACGACGGGGTCACCGGTTCGATTCCGGTCGAGGGCTTTACTAATTGCAACAATTAGAGAAGTAAAACAATTTAGCTATTTAAAAGGAGGAGGGATAATATGGCAAAAGAGAAATTTGAACGCACTAAGCCACATGTGAATGTGGGAACGATTGGACATGTAGACCATGGTAAGACAACTCTTACTTCTGCGATTACCAAAGTCCTCGAGAAACACGGTTTTGCGCAGGCGAAGAATTATGAGGAAATAGACAATGCTCCTGAGGAGAAAGAAAGGGGTTTGACTATAAATATTTCCCATGTTGAATACCAGACAAAGAATCGTCACTATGCACATATCGATTGTCCCGGCCATGCCGATTATATTAAAAATATGATCACCGGTGCAGCTCAAATGGATGGGTCAATTCTTGTAGTGTCTGCAGTCGACGGACCTATGCCCCAGACACGTGAGCATATTCTGCTTGCCCGCCAAGTGAACGTTCCCAGTATTGTTGTTTTTCTTAATAAAGTAGATGCTGTAGATGATAAGGAGTTGATAGACCTTGTGGAACTTGAGGTAAGAGAGCTTTTGACGAAATATAAATTCCCCGGCGATAAAACACCAGTAATTAGGGGTAGTGCTTTGGAAGCAATGAACTGTGGCTGTGCTAAAGATACCTGTCCCAAGTGCAAACCGATATTAGATCTTATGGAAGCAGTGGACAATTTTGTTCCCACACCAGTCCGCGATGTGGATAAACCTTTTCTAATGGCCGTAGAAGATGTTTTCTCCATCACGGGACGAGGAACAGTAGGTACGGGAAGAGTAGAAAGAGGAAAAGTGGTTTTAAATGATGAAGTAGATATTGTAGGTTTACGCCCAGAGATAAAAAAGACAGTGGTAACGGGTATCGAGATGTTTAGAAAACTTTTAGACGAGGGAATAGCAGGAGATAATGTAGGATTACTTTTGCGGGGGATAGAGAAAGAAGATTTAGAACGGGGGATGGTTATTGCCAAACCGGGTTCCATAACTCCCCATACAAAATTTAAAGCAGAGGTATATGTGTTGACCAAAGAGGAGGGAGGAAGACACACTCCTTTCTTTGAAGGTTACCGCCCGCAATTTTATTTTCGCACCACCGATGTTACAGGTGTGGCGCATTTACCGAAAGGCGTAGAGATGGTAATGCCTGGTGATAACGTAAGTATTGAGGTAGAATTAATAAAACCGGTAGCCTTGGAAAAAGAACTGCGCTTTGCTATCCGCGAAGGAGGGAGAACTGTAGGCGCAGGAGTGGTTTCGGAGGTAATTGCATAAATGCAAGAGATAATTACCTTAGCCTGTGGTGAATGCAAAGCAAGGAATTATACCACCACCAAGAATAAGAAAAATAATCCCGATCGTCTGGAATTTAGAAAATATTGTAAGTTTTGCCGGAAGCATACACTACATAAAGAAATAAAATAAAATTAGGAAAGAATTTCAAATATACAATAATAACTTAGCAGTCTAAATAAGGCCTGTAGCTCTAAGGTAGAGCAGCGGACTCCAAATCCGTTGGTTGGGGGTTCAAGTCCCTCCAGGCCTGGAAAAGGTAATTTATTTACCTGGTTTGAAAACGTAATTAATCAGGAAAAGGTAGGTTTTTTATACTTTAATTTCAGAAGAGTGTTATTTGCGTAAGTATTTATATTTGATACACTTATACGAATGAAGAAAATAAAGAGTTTTCTTCAAGAAGTCGGCACAGAACTTAGAAAAACCTCTTGGACCACCAAGGAAGAGGTTTGGGGTTCGACGATAGTAGTGGTGGTAACGGTGGGGATTTTAGCAGTTTTTATTGGAGTAGTAGATTTTCTCCTTTCCCAATTGATAAATTTTATTATCAAATAAGATGGACAAAAAATGGTATGTTGTACATACTCAAACTGGCCAAGAAGAGAGGGTGAAAACAAGTATTGAAACAAGAGTAAAACAAGAAATGTTATCTGAGATTATTGGTCAGATAGTTGTTCCTAAAGAGACAATTTCTGAAGTCCGGGGAGGCAAAAAGAAAATATCCGAGAGAAAGTTTTTCCCGGGGTATATATTTATAGAGATGGAACTAAATGAGAAAAGTTGGTATCTCTTAAAAACAACACCCGGTATTTTAGGTTTTTTAGGAAGCGGACCTCAAGCTGTGGCTTTGGATTACACAGAGATAGAAGCAATATTGAAAAAGAGTGAAGAAAGGAAAGAGAAACCGGTTCCTAAAGTCATTTTTGAAGTTGGAGAGAGTGTAAGAATTAAGGAAGGTCCGTTTATGGATTTTAATGGTACCGTAGAAGAAATATTATTAGATAAGGGTAAGGTAAAAGTTAATGTTTCTATTTTTGGACGCGCTACTCCTGTAGAATTAGAATTTTGGCAGGTGGAGAAAATATAATGCAAAAATCAAAATTTCATTTTGCATCTTTAATAATATTTGAATTTTATTATCATGGCTAAGAAAGTTAAGGCACAGATAAAATTGTATTGTCCCGCAGGACAAGCAAATCCAGCTCCTCCCATCGGACCAGCCTTGGGACAGCATGGAATAAATATCATGGAATTTTGCAAACAATTCAATGAAAAAACTAAGGGACAGGAAGGTTTAATTCTTCCTGCTTTAATTACTGTTTACGAAGACAAGTCTTTCTCTTTTATTATAAAAAGTCCTCCCTGTTCCGTGCTTTTGAAAAGAGCATGCGGTTTAGCGAAAGGTTCGGGTGTTCCTCATAAAGAGAAAGTGGGTAAGGTGACGCGTGAGCAGATTAAAGAAATTGCTCAGGCAAAATTGAAAGATTTGAATACTAATTCGCTGGAACAGGCGTTGAGAATAGTAGAGGGGACTGCACGGAGTATGGGAATTGAGGTAGTAGATGAAGAAAAGAAGTAAAAGATTTAAAGAGTCAACTAAATTTTTTGAGAAAAACAAGACCTATTCTTTGGAAGAGGCGATTAATATTCTGAAGAAAATGCCTTTAGCTAAATTTGATGAGTCAGTAGATATTTCTTTTCGTCTAGGGGTTGACTCTAAACAGAGCGACCAATTTGTACGTGGTTCGGTGCTCCTTCCTCATGGGACAGGGAAACAGGTTAAGGTTCTTGTTTTTTGTAAAGGCGAAGCAGAGAAATTAGCGAAAGAAGCAGGTGCGGATTATGTAGGAGGACAGGAATTAATAGATAAGATAAGTGGGGGGTGGTTAGATTTTGATGTGGCTGTTGCTCATCCAGAAATGATGCGGGACATTTCTCGTTTAGGTAAGATTTTGGGACCTCGGGGGTTAATGCCCAATCCCAAATCCGGAACAGTAACTACAGATTTGGTGAAAGCAATAAACGACTTCAAGAAAGGTAAAGTAGAGTTTAAAATGGATAAAACCGGAAATGTGAGTGTAAGAATAGGAAGAATATCTTTTACAGAAAATCAACTTTATGATAATGGTAAGTCTGCTATGGAAGCGATCTTAAAAGCAAAACCTGCTACTATTAAAGGACAGTATATTAAAAATGTAGTGATTTCAAGGACAATGAGTCCTGGTTTGAAAATAGACTGGACAAAATACGTTTCTTAATACTTAGAAGGCTTCTTATGGAAAAGAAATTCGGTCGGTGGTATAGAGAAAGGTTAGTGGAAGAATTAGAAATGAAATTTGACAAAAGCACTTATTTCTTTGTTGCGGAGTTGAGTAGGTTAAAAGTAAGTGATTTAGAGGAATTAAGAAAGAACTTAAAGAAGAGGTCTGCTGATTTTATGGTGGTTAAAAATTCTCTTGCTCGCCTTGCTTTCAGAAAAAAACAGATGGATTATTTTGTAGAATTGATAAATGGGCAAACAGGAGTAGTTCTTGGAGGAGATGATCCGATAATTATTTCTAAAGTTTTGGTGGATTACAGTAAGAGTTTTCCCGAATTTAAGATTAAAGGAGGATTTATTCAGGACCGAGTTGTATCATTGGGCAAGATAAAAGAGATATCACAGCTTCCTTCTCGTTCGGTATTAATGGGAAAAATCTGTGGTGGTTTTAAGGGCATTTTATTCCGTTTAGCGAATAGTTTGAGTCTGCATGTTAAACTAATGTTTATTTTAAAAGGATTACAGGAAAAAAAGAAGGAGGGATGAAAGATGGAGGAGAAAACAGAGGTAAAATTATCTGAGAAACTGGAGAACATTATGAAGTCTATTGAGCAGTTAACCGTTTTGGAATTAGCAGATTTGGTTAAGGCATTTGAAGAACGTTTTGGGGTAACCGCAGTAGCACCCGTTCAGACGGTGGGTGCTGTTTCCGGACAACCTGCTTCTGCAGGAGAGGCAGTTGAGGAAAAAACCATATTTGACGTGATTCTTGCAGAGGTTGGTGCGGACAAAATAAAGGTGATTAAAGAAATTCGTGCCATAACAAATCTGGGTTTGAAAGAAGCAAAGGATTTGGTAGATACCGCCCCTAAACCAATTAAGACGGGTGTGGGCAAGGAAGAGGCACAGAGTATTAAGAAGAAACTGGAAGAAGTGGGCGCAAAGATCGAACTTAAATAAAATCTTTTTGATTTTTAGAAAGATTAGCAAGAAATGAAAAGGATAAGTTTTTCTAAGATTTCCGATGCTGTTTCCCTTCCCGATCTGGTAGAGATACAGAAGGTATCTTATGCAAATTTTTTGCAGGCGGATGTTCCTCGAACGAAGAGAAAAGCAGTGGGATTGCAGGGGGTTTTCTTAAATACTTTTCCTATTGATGGCCCTGATGGTACATATCGTTTAGAGTTTGTGAATTATAGTATGGGTAAACCTAAGTATAGCGAGGAAGAAGCAAGAAGACGTGGTTTAACCTATGCTATACCTTTAAAGGCACGCATTAGATTAGTTACTAAAAAAGAAATAAAGGAACAGGAAGTTTATATTTGTGATTTACCACTGATGACTAATAAGGGTACTTTTGTGATTAATGGAGATGAAAGGGTTGTGGTTTCTCAGCTCCATCGTTCTCCCGGCATTTCCTTTGAAGAAACAATTCATCCTAACGGTAAAAGAATGTATTCAGGAAGGATTGTGCCTTATCATGGTTCATGGATAGAATTTGAATTTGATTTAAATGATGTTTTATATGTCATTCTTGATAGAAAAAGGAAATTTTTTGCCACAAGTTTCTTGCGCGCTTTAGGTCTTTCTACAGATGAAGAGATTCTCAAAGCTTTCTGCGGTATAGAGGATGTAAAAGTTGAGAGTCGTTCCCAGTTAAAAGAACTTACGGGTAGGATTTTAGCCGAAGATATAAAGATGCCGGATTCCGAACATGTGCTTATTCCTAAATATACACGTTTATCGAAAGAAAATCTTCTTGACCGGGACGTGGAGTTTATTCCGGCTAGAGTAAGGGTTCTAAAGAATAATGTGATGGAAATTGTTAATACCTTGAAAAGAGATTTTACGAAGAATCAGGAAGAGGCTCTCATGGATATATACCGCAAATTAAGACCTGGTTATCCTTCTTCAGCGGAAGCCGCGAAATCTATGCTTGAAAAACTATTTTTTGACCCTAAGAGATATGATTTGGAGAGGGTGGGAAGGTATTTAATTAATCGTAAGTTAAATATGGATACACCTTTAGAGAAGAGGGTTTTGGATTTAGAGACAGTCATCGCGGCGGTTAAGTATTTGCTAAATCTAAAAGAGGGTGTTGGTGACCCAGATGATATTGACCACTTGGGGAATCGGCGAGTGAGGACTGTGGGTGAGCTTTTAGAAAATCAGTTTCGTGTGGGTATGTTGCGGATGGAGAGAATAGCTCGAGAGAGGATGAATATATATGATATGGAAAATGTTATGCCCCACCACCTAATTAATTCAAAGTTAATTGCGAGTGCAGTAAGGGATTTCTTTTTGCGGAGTCAACTTTCTCAGTTTATGGATCAAACCAATCCTTTGGCAGAGTTGACTCACCGCAGAAGACTTTCTGCTCTTGGACCGGGGGGGCTTGACCGAGAACGGGCAGGTTTTGAGGTAAGAGATGTGCATTATTCTCACTATGGTAGAGTTTGTCCTGTTGAGACTCCCGAAGGTCCTAACATAGGTTTAATTGTTTCTTTAAGCACTTTTGCACGGGTTAATGAATTTGGTTTATTAGAGACTCCTTATCGTAAAGTAATAAATGGCAGGGTGACCAATAGAATAGAATATCTTACCGCAGATGTTGAAGATAAATTTATGATTGCCCAAGCAAATGCAAAATTGGATAAAGAAGGGAAATTGATAGAAGATTTGGTTTTCTGCCGTTATAAAGATAATTTCTTAAAGGTTGAACCCAAGAGGGTAGACTACATGGATGTTTCACCGAGACAATTAGTTTCTGTATCTGCTAGTCTTATCCCCTTTTTAGAACATGACGATGCTAACCGTGCTCTTATGGGTTCCAATATGCAAAGACAGGCAGTTCCTTTATTATTCCCCGAGGTGCCTTTTGTAATGACTGGAATGGAGAAGAGAGTAGCAATAGATTCAGGCACTGTTGTCTTAGCGAAAAAGGATGGCGTGGTTCGTGAAGTTCAGGCAGATCGTATCGTAGTTGGTTCAGATATTTACGAATTGAAAAAATTCTTACGTTCCAATGCAGATACCTGTGTTAACCAAAGACCGATAGTAAAAGTGGGAGACCGGGTAAAAGAGGGGGATGTAATTGCTGATGGTTCTGCTACTAAAGATGGAGAATTGGCTTTAGGAAGGAATGTCTTAGTAGCTTTCATGTCGTGGCGTGGTTACAATTTTGAGGATGCTATTTTGATAAGTGAGAAATTACTGAAAGATGATACCCTGACTTCTCTGCATATAGAAGAATTCAGTATTGAAGCAAGAGAGACAAAATTAGGTCCCGAAGAAATTACACGGGATATCCCGGGAGTGGGAGAAGAAGCTTTAAAAGATTTGGATGAGAATGGAATTATCCGGATAGGAGCAGAGGTAAAATCCGGAGATATACTTGTAGGAAAAGTTACTCCCAAAACGGAAACAGAGTTGACGCCTGAGGAAAAACTTTTAAGAGCTATCTTTGGCGAGAAAGCAGGAGATGTAAGAGATGCTTCTTTAACCGTACCCCCTGGTGTAGAAGGGACAGTGGTTGATGTCAGAATTTTCTCTCGTAAAGAAGCAAAGCCTCGTTCCAAAGAGGTGATTACCGAGGAGTTAAAGCAAATAAATGCAATAAAAGAACAGTATCAAAAACAAATAAAAGAGATAAAAGAAGAGAGAAATAAGAGATTATCTAAACTTCTTTTAGGCCAAAAACTTTCTTCTGCGCTTTTAGATATTGATACTGGCGAAACGGTTATTTCTCAAGACAAAACCATTACGAAGAAAGATTTGCATAAACTCGATAAGTGCGATTTAGATGGAATGAAGATAAAAGATAATGAGGCGCTGGAAGAAGAGTTGAGGAAAGTTATGCGTCTCTACGATGATCAGATGGAAGAGTTGATTTATGAACAGGAACGTGAAATAGATCAGATTAAGAGAGGAGATGAACTTCCTGCCGGCGTTTTGAAAAAGGTAGTTGTTTATGTAGCAAGTAAAAGAAGACTTTCTGTGGGGGATAAAATAGCAGGAAGACATGGAAATAAAGGAGTAATTGCGCGTATTCTGGCGGAAGAAGATATGCCTTTTTTACCCGATGGTACACCGGTAGAAATTGTGCTTAATCCTTTAGGAGTGCCTTCTCGTATGAATGTTGGTCAGCTTTTAGAAACTCAGTTAGGGTGGGCTGCCCGGGAGTTGGGGATCCAGGTTATTTCTCCTGTTTTTGGAGGTGCAAATGAGGAGGAGATTAAGGAACAATTACGCAAAGCTAATTTACCTGAAGATGGTAGGATTACGTTGCGTGATGGTTATACGGGAGAGGTTTTTGATAACAAGGTTACGGTCGGTTATATTTATATGATGAAACTCATTCACTTGGTAGATGAGAAGATTCATGCACGTTCTATAGGGCCTTATTCTTTAGTTACCCAACAGCCGCTGGGGGGTAAAGCACAGTTTGGAGGGCAGAGATTTGGAGAGATGGAGGTTTGGGCTTTAGAGGCTTATGGTTCTGCCTATACTTTACAGGAGCTTCTTACTGTGAAAAGTGATGATGTTGAGGGAAGGACACGGATATATGAAGCAATTGTGAAAGGAGAAAATGCTTTAAATCCAGGAACTCCCGAATCTTTTAATGTTTTGGTTAAAGAATTACAAGGATTGTGCCTTGACATAAAGAAGGAAAAGAAGAAAGCGTAGTGAAAATGGGAAACAAAACTTTGCTCAAAAGTAGTAAGGAAAAAGATAAGGAAGAAGGATTATCATTATTTGATGCCATAAGCATAAGAATTGCTTCTCCGGAGACAATTCGTTCCTGGTCTCATGGGGAGGTCAAGAAGCCAGAGACCATAAATTATCGGACTTTTAAGCCGGAGAAGGATGGGCTTTTCTGTGAACGTATCTTTGGACCCACAAAGGACTGGGAGTGTTATTGTGGTAAGTATAAAAGAATTAAATATAAAGGTGTAGTTTGTGACCGTTGTGGTGTAGAAGTTACGCGGTCGAGTGTGCGTCGGGAAAGAATGGGACATATAGAACTTGCTTCCCCTGTTTCTCATATTTGGTTCTTTAAAGTTATGCCCTCTAAATTGGGATTGATTTTAGACCTTTCTGTAAGGGAACTGGAGAAGGTTATTTACTATGAAGAATATGTGGTCATTGATCCTGGAGATACTCCTTTGCGTAAAAAAGAACTTTTAAGTGAAGAGAAGTATCAAGAGGCAAAAGGAAAGTATGGAAATAAATTTGTTGCCAAGATGGGGGCAGAGGCACTTCAAGGTTTATTGAAAGAACTGGATCTTGATAAAATGGCGCATGAATTAAGAAAGGCAATTAAGAGCACAAGAAGCGGTCAGGTAAATAAAAAAGTAGTTAAGAGTTTAAAATTTGTTGAAGCCTTTAGAAAATCGGGTAATAAACCTGAATGGATGATATTAGAAGTTATTCCGGTTATCCCTCCGGATTTAAGACCACTTGTTCCGTTAGATGGAGGAAGGTTTGCAACTTCCGACCTTAATGATTTGTATCGTCGGGTAATTAATCGCAATAATAGGTTGAAGAAGTTGATTGAGTTAAAAGCCCCGGAGATTATTATTAGAAATGAAAAACGTATGCTTCAGGAAGCAGTAGATGCTTTATTTGACAATGGAAGGCATGGTAGACCAGTAATGGGGGCAGGAAACAGGCCTCTAAAGTCACTTGCGGATATGCTTAAAGGTAAACAGGGACGTTTTCGACAGAATCTATTGGGTAAACGCGTAGATTATTCGGGGCGAAGTGTCATTGTGATTGGTCCTGAGTTAAAACTTTATCAATGTGGTCTTCCTAAAAAAATGGCTCTGGAGCTTTTTGAACCTTTTATTATTCGGAAACTGAAAGAAAAAGGGCATGTGCATACGATAAGAAGCGCACGGAAAATGGTTGAAAAGACGAAGATGGAAGTGTGGGATATTCTTGAGGAAGTAATTAAGGACCATCCGGTTTTGCTTAATCGTGCTCCCACTTTACATCGTTTAGGGATACAAGCATTTCAACCTGTTTTGGTAGAGGGCAAAGCAATTAAAATACATCCCTTAGTTTGTTCTGCATTTAATGCTGATTTCGATGGGGACCAGATGGCTGTCCATGTTCCTCTTTCTATAGAAGCTCAGATGGAAGCCAGATTGATTATGCTTGCCTCACACAATATTTTTTCTCCTGCCAATGGTGGTCCGATAGTTACTCCTTCTCAGGATATTGTTTTAGGATGCCATTATCTTACCAAAGAAAAACCAGACCAGGGTGAAGAAATTAGGTATTTTTCTTCCTCTGAAGAAGTTATTTACGCCTATGGTGACAAGGAGATTCCTTTACACGCAAAAATTAAATTAAGAGTTAATGGCAACATTGTTGAGACGACGGTAGGAAGAGTAATTTTTAATAGTGTGCTTACCCCAGGGATGGCCTTCTTCAACGAGGTAGTGGACAAGACTAGATTAAGCAAGCTTATTCAATCCTGTTATAGAAAATTTGGGCATCATGAGACAGTAATGTTTTTAGACCGGCTTAAGAATCTGGGATTTGAAATGGCTACGCTTGCTGGACTTTCTATGGCAGTAGAAGATTTGAGTATTCCTAAAAAGAAAGAAGAATTGCTTAAACATGCTAAGGAAGAAGTGGCTCATGTAGAAGAGCAATATAAAAAGGGAATAATTACTGATGGGGAGCGCTATAACAGAATCATAGATATTTGGACGCACATTACCGATACCGTTTCAGACCAGATATTTAGAGAACTGGAGCCATTTAATCCTGTTTTTATGATGGCAGATTCAGGTGCTCGTGGTTCGCGTCTCCAGATTAGACAACTTGCAGGAATGCGTGGGCTAATGGCTAAACCTTCGGGAGAAATTATAGAGTCTCCGATTACTGCCAACTTCAGAGAAGGGTTAAGCGTCTTGGAATATTTTATCTCTACACATGGAGCCAGAAAAGGTTTGGCGGACACAGCTTTAAAGACCGCAGATGCCGGGTATCTTACTCGTCGTTTAATTGATGTGGCACAGGATGTTATTGTCACGGAAGAAGATTGCAAGACCCTTAACGGTATATTTGTAGCAGCCATTATTGAGGGGGATGAGGTGGTAGTGAGTTTAAAGGAACGCATTATAGGAAGAGTTGCTTTGGATAATATAGTGGATATTATTACTGATGAGGTTATTGTGAAAGCAGAAGAAGAGATTACAGAAGAACAGGCAGAGCGTATTGAACAGTTAGGTATAGAAAAGATTCGCATTCGGTCGGTATTGACTTGTGAAACCAGACACGGTGTTTGTGCTAAATGTTATGGGAGGAATCTTGCTACTCAAAGAATAGTAGAGATGGGAGAGGCAGTGGGGATAATTGCGGCTCAATCTATTGGAGAGCCTGGTACTCAGTTAACCATGAGGACATTCCATATTGGAGGTACCGCAAGTAGAATTATAGAACAATCTTTTCTGCAAGCAAAAAATTCTGGAATTATAAAATATTCTAATCTAAGAACTGTAAAGACAAAAGGACAGATTGTCGTTCTTAACCGCAATGGTCAAGTAGTTATCAATGATGAGGCAGGAAGGGAACTTGAACGCTATTCTATACCTCAGGGTTCACTCGTAAAATTCGAAGATGGTGCGAGGGTTGAAAGGGGTGATACTTTTGTTAAATGGGATCCGTATACCTCTCCCATTTTAACCGAGGTAGGCGGCAAGATAATGTTTGAGGACATTAAAGAAGGTATTACCATGCGGGAGGAAATAGATGAAAGCACAGGACTCGTCAATAAAATAATTATTGAATATAAGGGTGATTATCATCCTCAGATACTTGTTATTAATGCAGAAAGTGAGGAGGTTTTGGCAGTTTATGCTTTACCTGCGGGTGCTCACATTGTCGTTAAAGAAGGTCAGATTGTGGAGGCGGGAACAGTTTTGGCTAAGACCCCGCGTAAGGTCGTTAAAACAAGGGATATTACCGGTGGTCTTCCTCGTGTAGCAGAGCTATTTGAGGCGAGAAGACCACATGATCCAGCAATTATTAGTGAAATAGATGGCTGGGTAGAGTTTGGTCCTGCGAAGAAGGGGCAAAGGAGGGTTATTATTCGTAGTCCATCGGGAATGAGGAAAGAATATATAATTCCTCATGGAAAACACCTTAATGTATACAAAGGAGATTGGGTTACGAGTGGACAACCGCTTACCGATGGTCCGATAGTTCCTCAGGACATATTGAGGATATGTGGAGATAAAAAATTACAAGAATATCTTCTTAACGAAATTCAAGAGGTTTATCGTCTGCAGGGAGTCAAGATAGATGATAAGCATATAGAATTGATTATTAGACAGATGTTAAGAAAAGTTGTTATCGAAGACCCTGGTGATACCGATTTCTTAATGGGACAGGAAGTGGATAAATTTGTTTTCCGTGACGAAAATGAGAGGGTAATGAAAAAAGGTTCACGTCCTGCTATTGCTACCCCCATTCTTCAAGGTATTACTAAGGCTTCCTTGACCACCGAAAGTTTTATTTCTGCAGCCAGTTTCCAAGAAACAACACGAGTTCTTACTGAAGCAGCTGCTGCAGGTAAGCGAGATGACTTAAGGGGGTTAAAGGAGAATGTAATCATGGGACATTTGGTTCCTGCAGGAACAGGTTTTCGTACTCATCAGGAATTAGAGGTAGTAAAAAAGATTGAATAGGTTTTGATAAGGAGGGGTATGCCAACTTTAAGTCAGTTATTGCGAAAGGGAAGAGAGAAAAGGAGAAAAAAATCAAAATCTCCTGCACTTAAGGGATGTCCTCAACGCAGAGGGGTGTGTGTTCAGGTGAGGACGATGACTCCTAAAAAGCCCAATTCTGCTTTACGAAAAATTGCACGGGTGCGGTTAACAACGGGGATAGAAGTTACTTCCTACATCCCTGGTGAAGGACACAATCTTCAGGAGCATTCTATTGTTTTAGTAAGAGGGGGTAGAGTTAAAGACTTGCCGGGAGTACGCTATCATATTGTGCGTGGGGCCTTAGATACAGCGGGTGTAACGGATCGTAAGAAATCGCGTTCCAAATATGGAACGAAGATGCCCAAGTAATTATTTTTTAAATAGCCGAAGAAAATTGAGGATAGAACCATGAGAAGGAGAAGAGCAGTAAAAAAAGAAACTTTACCCGACGCGGTTTATAATTCTAAGCTTGTCCAGCGTTTGATAAACCTTTTGATGTGGGAGGGTAAAAAAGCAATTGCGGAAAAAATTGTTTATTCTGCTTTAGAGATTATTTCTCAGCAATTAAAAGCCGAGCCGTTAGATATTTTACAGAAAGCAGTGGATAATGTGCGTCCGCTGCTCGAAGTAAGACCAAGGAGAGTAGGAGGAGCGACTTACCAAGTACCTATGGAGGTGAAGCCAGAGAGAGGCATTGCGCTTGCTTTACGCTGGATGCGTGATGCTGCGCGTAAGAAAAAAGGAAAACCAATGAGAGAGAAACTTGCAGAAGAAATTTTAGAAGCTTACAAAGGACAGGGATTCGCCATAAAAAAGAGAGAAGAAACCCATAAGATGGCAGAGGCAAATAAGGCCTTTGCCCATTTTCGTTGGTAATAGCAATAAAACAAAAGTGATTTTAGAAGAGAAAATTATTTACAATACAAAAAGCACAAAAAGTTCAGTTGATTTTTATAAAAATCATGAATTTTTACAGAATAGTAAAAGAGTAATGAGTAGGTTAATTTTGTTGAAGAATATCAGAAATATTGGGATTGTTGCTCATATTGATGCGGGTAAAACCACCACTACCGAACGAATTCTATTTTATACAGGAAGAATCCATCGCATAGGCGAAGTAGATGAGGGAACTGCGTCTATGGATTGGATGGAACAGGAACAAGAAAGAGGAATTACTATTACCGCTGCTTCTACTACCTGTTTCTGGAAAGATTTTCAGATAAATATAATTGACACACCGGGTCATGTAGATTTTACTGTGGAGGTGGAGCGTTCGTTAAAGGTTTTGGATGGAGCGGTAGTGGTATTCTGTGGCGTCGGTGGTGTAGAACCCCAATCGGAAACAGTGTGGCATCAAGCGGACCGTTATAAAGTTGCACGGATTGCCTATGTGAATAAGCTTGACCGCGTGGGAAGTGATTTTTTTGGTGTGGTAAAACAAATGGAAGAAAAATTAGGAGCAAAGCCTTTGGTTCTACAAATACCTATGGTCCAAGAAGATAATTTTATAGGGATAGTTGACCTCTTGGAAATGAAAGCGATTATTTATGATCTTGATCCCGAATGTGTAGAATACAGAGAGGAAAATGTTCCAGAAAATTATAAAGATGTAGTTTCATTGCAGAGGGAAAAGTTAATTGAAAGGTTAGCAGAAGTAGATGATTTAGTTATGAATAAATTTATTCACAGTGAAAAGATTACTCTTCTCGATTTAAAAGAAGGGATAAGAAGAGCGACTTTAAAGAACAAAGCAACCCCTGTTTTGTGTGGCGCCTCGTTACGGAATAGAGGAATACAGCCTTTACTGGATGCTATCTGTGACTATTTACCTTCTCCTCTTGACAGGGGGGCAATAAGTGGAAAATCTCCTTTGAATCAAGAGATTGTTGAACGGGAAGTGGACTCTGAAGGATATCTTTCAGCATTGTGTTTCAAGATTATGGTTGACCCTTATATTGGTAAACTTTCCTATTTCCGTATATATTCAGGGAAATTATATTCAGGTATGTATGTTTATAATGCAAATAAAAGAATAAGCGAAAAAATACAGAAACTTGTGCGCATGCATGCAAATAGACAAGAGATTATTGAAGAAGCCTCAGCAGGGGATATCGTGGCTTGCGTTGGACTTAAAGATACAGTTACTGGTGAAACCATATGTGACGAAGACCATCCTATTTTATTAGAAAGCATGCATTTCCCTGAACCGGTAATCTCTATGGCAATTGAACCCATTACTAAAGCCGACCAAGAGCGCCTTTCCCTGTCTTTGCATAAAATAGAAGAAGAGGATCCTACTTTCAGAGTTAGATATAATTCTGAAACCAACCAGACGATTATTTGGGGGATGGGTGAACTTCATTTGGAGATAATTCTGGAGCGTCTTGCACGTGAATTTAATGTTCAGACAAATGTAGGCAGACCGCAGGTAGCTTATAAAGAGACGATCAGAAAGAAAGTGTTATCTGAAGGCAAATTTATTCAACAGACGGGAGGAAAGGGGCAATTTGGTAAGGTTGTTATTGAAGTAGAACCAGGTGAGAAAAATTCAGGTATAGTTTTCATTAACCGTATTACGCGGGGAGTTATTCCTAAGGAATTTATTCCTGCAGTAGAAGCAGGGGTTCGAGAAGCAGCCCAGACGGGGGTCTTAGCGAATTTTCCGATTATTGATATTAAGGTTTCTTTGATTGATGGAGCATATCATGAGGTTGATTCTTCTGAATTTTCTTTTCGTATGGCAGGTTCTCTTGCTTTGAGAGAAGCCTTAAAAAAGGGTGAACCTATATTGATGGAACCCATTATGGATATTGAAGTCATTACTCCTGAGGAATACTTAGGTGAGGTTTTGGGGGATTTAAATTCTCGTCGGGCACAGATCGTTGGGCTTGGTCAGCGGGGCAATATAAAGACAATTCGTGGGTTTGTTCCGCTTGCAGAGATGTTTGGTTATGTGACGAAGATAAGGTCGCTAACGCAGGGCAGAGGTAGCTATACCATGGAACCTTCTTTTTATCAAGAGGTTCCTAAAGAGACATTAGAGAAAATACTGTCGGGAATATTCTAAATAAATATAATATAAGTGAGGATAAATGGCTGAGCATAAGATTCGGATAAAATTAAAAGCTTACGACCATCGCATTCTTGACCAATCAGCTGCAGAGATTGTAGAAAGTGCTAAAAAGACAGGAGCGAAGGTAAGAGGTCCTATTCCCTTACCAACAAAGTGGAGGGTCTATACGGTTTTACGGTCTCCGGTAATTGATAAAAAATCCAGAGAACAATTCGAGATGAAAGTTCATAAAAGAATCATCGACATTTTAGACCCTACTGCTAAGACTATGGAGGCATTACGAAAGTTAAATCTTCCCGCAGGGGTGCATGCGGAAATTAGATAATGAGAATTGTTTTTTGATAAAGCGAAAATAACGTGATAGAGCGATGGATTCTTTATTAGGGAAAAAGATTGGGATGACGCAGTTATATGATGATAAGGGAACAGTTATGCCTGTGACCGTTCTCCGTGTGGGGCCATGTTATGTTCTTCGGGTTATTAGCAATGAAAAAGATGGTTATTATGCATTACAGATTGGGTTTGAAGAGAGAAAGAACAAAGGAATTAATCGTGCAGAGTTAAAGTTTTTTGAGAAAATTGGCATAAAGCCCCAGAGATTTATTCGAGAAGTAAGAATTGATAGAGAAGAGTTAAGCAAATACAAACCCGGTGATTTGCTTGATGTAGAATTATTCAATGGTGCAATTTATGTGGATGTTCAAGGAAATTCTATTGGTAAGGGTTTTCAAGGAGGAATGAAACGTTGGAATTGGAAAGGAGGGCCTAAGACACACGGTTCAATGTCGCATCGGCGTCCGGGTTCGATCGGTTCCAGTACTGATCCCTCAAGAGTTTTTAAAGGACAACATATGCCGGGGAGAATGGGGAATAGTAGAATTACCGTGAAGAATTTAAAGGTTATTTTTCGTGACAAAGAAAAGAATCTTCTTGTGGTTAAAGGAGCGGTTCCTGGTCCAGGGAATAATTTAGTATTGGTTAGAAAGTCAAGAAAACAACCCAAGATTAAGAAATGAATACTGAAAGCAATAACTTTTTGGTTCTATACGACTTGGAAGGAAAAGAGAAAGAAAAGGTTCCTCTGAATGCGGATATTTTCGATGGAAAAGTTAATATCGACCTTCTTCATCAGATAAAGCTTATGTATGAAGCAAATCAGAGGAAGGGAACAGCTTCTACAAAGACCAGAGGCGAGGTAAAAGGTGGCAATCGTAAACCTTGGCGTCAGAAAGGAACCGGTCGTGCGAGAATGGGAAGTATAAGGTCTCCTCTTTGGAGAGGTGGGGGAAAGGTTTTTGGTCCTATTCCGCGTGACTATGCGTATCGTTTGCCCAAAAAAATCTTAAAACGCGGATTGAAAGACTGTTTAAACATGCATTGGAAAGGATCGAGTCTTAGATTAGTCGAAGATAATATTAAGTTAGAAAATCCAAAAACAAAAAATTTTGCCAAGATTTTAGAAAAGCTAAAACTAAAAGGAAGAATTCTCTTCGTATTGAAGGAAGTAACTCCGGGGATACGCTTAGCAAGCAGAAATATAGCGGGAGTAGTAGTTAAGACAGATGACGAAGTAAATGTTATGGACATTTTATATAGCGATTTGCTTATTTTGACCCCTTCCGCATTGGAAGGACTTATTTTGAGGATAAATAAATGAAGCTAGAGGCTCATGATTGCGTTTTGTTTATGCTCCAGACAGAGCAGTCTACCAGACAGGGGAAATGGAATAAGTATACCTTTGCTGTGAATCCCGAAGCAAATAAAATTCAGATTAGGCAGGCGATAGAAAAGATTTATAATGTTAAGGTAAAGGATGTAAATACTTTAGTAGTCCCTGGAAAATGGAGAAGGATAGGTCGTTCCCAGGGAAGAAAACCAGACTGGAAAAAAGCAGTGGTTACTTTAAAAGAAGGGCATAAGATAGAACAGGCATAAAAGGAGAATCGATGGGGATTAAAAAATATAAACCGGTTACTCCCACTTTAAGATGGCAGACGGTTTCTTCATTTGAGGAGATTACACGTGATGAGCCCGAACGGTCTCTCATTGAGATTTTGAAAAAAGGAGGGGGAAGGAATCAGTTTGGACATCTTACTGCGCGTCATATTGGTGGAGGGCATAAACGGTATTATCGTCTCATTGATTTTAAACGCGAAAAAATTAACATCCCTGCAGTAGTAGAATCTATTGAATACGACCCTAACCGCTCAGCACGGATTGCTCTTCTGAAATACGAAGATGGTGAAAAAAGATATATTCTTGCTCCCTTAGGGCTTAAGGTAGGAGAAAAGCTTGTTTCGGGGCCAGAAGTAGAAATAAAAATTGGCAACGCTTTACCTTTGAGAAACATTCCCGTAGGAACATTGGTGCATAATATAGAATTGATAAAAGGTAGAGGAGGTAAATTGGTAAGAGCCGCAGGAGGTTCTGCTCAAGTAATGGCGAAGGAAGGAAATTTTGCTCATGTCAAGATGCCTTCGGGTGAAATTAGGTTAATAAATCTTGACTGTTTTGCTACTATAGGACAATTGGGGAATATAGATCATAAGAACATTGCGATCGGTAAAGCAGGACGTTCACGTTGGTTAGGAAGACGTCCTCATGTCCGAGGTGCGGCAATGAATCCTATTGACCATCCTCACGGAGGAGGAGAAGGTAAGAGTGGTCAGGGAAATCCCCATCCGGTTACTCCCTGGGGTAAACCTACAAAAGGATATAAGACGAGAAGGAAAAAGAAATATTCTGATAGCTATATTGTGAAAAGGAGAAAATGATTTTCTCATCATTAATCATTCACATTAAATGAGGTAGATTAAGATGGCACGGAGTATAAAAAAAGGACCTTATGTAGATCAAAAGTTGGTTGAAAAAGTTAAGAATACTATAAAACAAGAGCATAAACCCATAAAAACTTGGTCAAGAAAATCGATGATTCTACCCGAGTTTGTAGGATATACTTTTCTTGTATATAATGGTCAGAAATTTATCCCTGTTTATGTTACAGAGCATATGGTTGGACACCGTTTAGGTGAGTTCGCTCCTACACGGACTTTTAGAAAACATGGTGGAGCAGGAACAAAGGTTGCTGCCGAGGGAGTAAAAACGGGAAAGGAATAAAGAGAAAGAGGTTTTAATGGTTTCACATGCTGTTTTGCGATATTTAAGGTTATCCCCGCGAAAGGTTCGTCAAGTAGCGGACATTGTTCGGGGTAAGGACGTAGATACTGCGGAAGCGCTACTCATTAATTTAAACAAACGACCGGCAATTTATATTTTGAAGGTACTCAAATCTGCAATAGCTAATGCAGAGTTTAAGGGATTAAAGGGAAGAAGATTATATATTTCCAAGATTACCGCCGATGGTGGTCCGGTTTTGAAGCGATATCGGGCCGCTCCTTTTGGCAGAGCAAATATGATTAGGCGTAGGACTACACATATTACCATAGAGCTTGATGAAATAAAAAGGGGGAGGAATTAGGGGATATATGGGGCAGAAGGTTCATCCTTATAGTTTTCGTTTAGGATTCTCACGAAATTGGCAGTCTCTCTGGTTTGCTAAAGGTTCTGAATTTTCCAAGTATTTAGTTGAGGATGCCAACATCCGTAAGCATATTAAACAAGCATTTCCCAGTGCTCAGGTTTCTAAAGTGGGGATTGAGAGGGTTCCGGAGCGAATAAAGGTGATTATTTATACTTCTCGTCCAGGAATTATTATCGGAAGAAGAGGGGCGGATATTGACCGTTTAAGGGAAGACCTTCAAAATATGGTGAATAAACAGGTGGATATAGAGTTAAGGGAGATAAAAAATCCTGCTTTAGATGCACAGTTAGTGGCGGAAAACATTGCTTTTCAGCTTGAGAAACGTGTGGCCTATCGAAGAGCGATTAAAAGAGCAATACAATTAGCGGTGGAAGGAGGAGCAAAAGGAATAAAGGTTGTCTGTGGAGGAAGATTAGCAGGCGCGGAAATAGCACGTAGTGAGACTTTTAAATGGGGAAAAATTCCACTACAAACGATTCGTGCGGATATTGATTATGGGAACTGTGGCGCGCTTACTACCTATGGATATATTGGGATTAAAGTATGGATATATAAAGGTGACTTTCTTAATCAAGTAGACCAAAATCAACAGTTAGAGAGTGTTAATGGATAAAGAAGATAACTAGGTGAGGCGATTATGGCATTAATGCCTAAGAGGGTTAAATACCGTAAGGCACAGCGGGGAAGACGTAAAGGAAAAGCAAGTTTAGCTCGGGAAGTAGATTTTGGCGAATTTGGTATTCAAGCTTTAGAAAACGCTTGGATAACCAATCACCAGATTGAAGCAGCCAGAATTGCCCTTACCCGCCATATAAGAAAGGGGGGTAAACTCTGGATAAGGATTTTTCCCGATAAGCCAGTAACTAAAAAACCCGCAGAAACAAGAATGGGAAAAGGGAAAGGGTTGGTTGACCATTGGGTAGCAGTAGTAAAAAGAGGTAGAATATTATTTGAAATGGAGGGATTGCCTGAGGATTTAGCTCGTGAGGCATTTGCTTTAGCTTCTCATAAGTTACCTATAAAAACTCGGTTTGTGGTAAGAAGGCACTAGTATGAAAGCAAAAGAAATAAGAGAGCTTACTACAGAAGAATTGAGAGATAAATTAGTTTCTTTGAAAGAAGAATTATTTAATTTGCGTAAAACAATTTATACTGCCAAGCTGGAGAAACCACACAGAATTAGACAGATTCGTAAGGATATAGCACGTATATTTACCATCATGAGTGAACGGGAGAAAAAATAATGGCGAAGAGAAAAAAAATTCTAATTGGTAAGGTAGTTAGTGCGAAGATGGAGAAGACAGTGGTAGTCCAAGTGGAGAGAAAAACCATTCATCCTAAATATAAAAGGGTGATTAGAAAATATTCAAAATTTAAAGCACATGATGAGAACAAAATTGCTAAAGAGGGTGATACCGTAAGAATTATAGAAACACGTCCTCTTTCTAAAGATAAACGCTGGGTATTATTAGGGGTAATTAAATAGGTTTATTAAAATGGTAAGATTGCGCACTCTTTTAGAAGTTGCAGATAATACCGGAGCAAAGAAAGTTTCCTGTATTGGAGTTTTAGGTAAAGGTAATACTAAAGTTGCTTATATAGGCGATATTATTACCTGTAATGTGAAAGAATCCACTCCCGAAGGAGTGGTTAAGAAGGGTGATGTAGTGAAAGCGGTGATTGTGAGGACTGCTTATCCTATAAGACGTTATGATGGTTCCTATGTTAGATTTGATTCTAACGCTTGTGTGATAATTGATAAGGATCTCAATCCCAAAGGAACGCGTGTCTTCGGTCCAGTGGCCAGAGAGTTACGAGATAAAAATTTTCTGAAAATTATTTCTTTAGCTCCTGAGGTTGTATAATGGAAAGAATAAAGAAAAACGATACCGTAGTGGTCATTTCGGGTAAGGATAAAGGTAAGAAAGGTAAAGTTCTCTCTGTTTTACATAAAGAAGAGAGAGCGATTGTAGAGGGCATTAATCTTATTAAACGTCATCAGCGACGAAGATCCCAGGAGATGCCTGGTGGAATTATAGAAAAAGAATCTCCAGTAATGCTTTCTAAATTAATGCTCTTTTGTAACCATTGTAATCATCCGGTGCGGGTAGGAATTACTTTACTCAAGGATGGGACGAAGGCACGATATTGTAAGAAATGTAAGGAGTTGTTATAAGATAGTCAACATTGCATATTGTGAAATTAATAATAAATAATAGGAGAAATTAATGATTCCTAGACTTTTAGAGAAATATCGCAAGGAAATAGTGCCTCTCTTGATGCGGGATTTAGGCTATAAAAATAAACTTAATGCTCCGCGTTTAGAGAAAGTGGTTATCAATATGGGAGTAGGAGAGGGAGCTCATGACATAAAAGTGCTTGAAGAAGCCATGCATTCCTTGGGATTAATTAGCGGACAGAAGCCAATTATTACCCGTGCGAGAAAATCTATTTCTAACTTTAAGATAAAAAAAGGCGATCCTGTAGGTTGTAAAGTAACTTTGAGAAAATACAAGATGTACGAATTCTTAGACCGTTTTATCAATGTGGCTTTACCGCGAATTCGTGATTTTCGTGGGGTATCTCCTGATGCTTTTGATGAACACGGTAACTACAATATTGGTCTTACTGAATATACTGTTTTTCCTGAGATAGAATATGACAAAATTCAGCATGTATTAGGAATGGATATTACCATTGCGATAAAAGCAAAGAATAAAAAAGAAAGTTTTGTTTTATTAAAATTATTAGGAATGCCTTTCAAGGAGGCAGAATAATTAATTTATGGCAAGGAAAGCGCTTATTATCAAACAGAGAAGGACTCCACGTTTTAGAGTAAGAAGGTATAATCGTTGCCAACTCTGTGGTAGGGTGAGAGGATATTTGAGAGATTTTGGTATTTGCAGAATATGTTTTCGTGAGATGGCTTCACGTGGAGAAATTCCCGGCGTCAAGAAGGCAAGTTGGTAAAAAAGAAGGAGTAAAAATGTCCATAGACTTAAGGTCTCAAGTTTTTACTACCATAAGGAATGCTATAAAGGAAAGAAAGGAAAATTTGGATGTACGGAAATCTAAGCTTATTCTCGAGATTGTTAAGATTCTCAAGAAAGAAGGTTATATCAATGATTTCCGTGAGATAGATGATAAAAAACAGGGTATCATTCGTATCTATCTAAAATATGGACCAGATAAGAAATGTGTCCTTAATAATATTCAGCAAGTTTCCAAACCCGGAAGGCGAGTTTATGTAAGAAAAGACGATAATATGAAAGTTCTTGGTGGTTTCGGCATGGCTATAATTTCTACTTCCCGCGGTATAATTACTGACCGTGAAGCAAAAAAGTTGAAATTGGGAGGGGAGTATATCTGCAAAGTGTGGTGAGGTAAAGAGGTGAGTGATGTCTAAATTAGGAAAACGTCCCATATTAATTCCCAATGACATAAAAGTCAGTTTAAAGGAAGGAGCAGTTGAGATAGAAGGCTCTAAAGGAAAGAAAAGTTATATTCTTCCTCCGGGTATAAAAGCAGTTCTTAAGGAGAGCAAATTATTTATTACACGTTTAGGTGACGATAAAGAGTATCGAGCTTTTCATGGTCTGGCTAGGGCAGAATTGGCTAATATTATAAAAGGTATAAGAGAAGGATTTATTAAAGAATTGGAGATTGTAGGAGTAGGATATCGCGCTCAAGTTGCGGGAAAGAATCTGGTGTTAAATTTAGGTTTTTCTCATCCAGTTAATTTTCCCATTCCCGAAGGCATAGTAGTTGAAACTCCCAAACCTACGCAGATAATCATAAAAGGCATTGATAAACAAAAAGTAGGTGAGGTGGCTGCGGAAATAAGAGCTGTTTTAAAACCCGAACCTTACAAGGGAAAAGGGATAAGGTATGCAGGTGAATATGTGAGGAAGAAGGCAGGTAAGGCGGTTGCCTAAGAAAAAATTTTGTGCAAAATGGATAAAAAGGAATTAGGAAGACAAAGAAGGCATAAGAGAATACGCAAAAAGATATTTGGAACTCCGGAAAGACCGCGTTTGGTAATTCATCGAACCCATAAAAATCTTATTGCTCAATTGATAGATGACATTAATGGAAAAGTTATTTTGGGGATTTCCACCTTGAATAAAGAATTGCGTTTACGTGCCGATAGGTTAGGTAATATAAAGGGCGCAGAGATTTTGGGAAGTGTATTAGCGGATAAAGCGAAAGAGAAAGGAGTTAATAAGGTAGTTTTTGATAGAGGAGGATATCTCTATCACGGTATAGTAAAAATATTTGCCGAAGCAGTTAGAAAAGGAGGTATTGAGTTCTAGCTATGAATGAAAAAGAGATGCTTGATAAAAAGATAGATGTTCCAGAGACAGAGTTTCAGGAAAGAGTAGTTAAAATAAATCGGGTGTCAAAAGTTCATAAAGGGGGTAAAAAACTTTCCTTCAATGCCTTAGTGGTGGTAGGTAATGGCAAGGGGAAAATAGGGGTTGGTTTTGGTAAGGCAAATGAAGTTGCGGATGCTATTCGCAAATCAATAAATAATGCACATAAGAATATTTTTACGGTTAACCTTAAAGGAGAGACTATCTCCCACGAGGTTTATGGACATTTTGGAGCTGCAGATGTTGTTCTTAAGCCTGCAGGTCCAGGAACTGGTGTGATTGCCGGGAGTTCTGTGAGGCCCATCTGTGAATTGGCGGGGATTAGGAATATACTGGCCAAATCTTTAGGTTCAGAGAATGCTATGAATATTGCTAAAGCGACAGTTATTGCTTTGAAAAAGTTAAAACCTTATCAGCAAGAAAACCAAGGAGAAAAATGAAACTGCATGAGATAAGACCTCGGATGAGTAGAAAAAGTAAAAAGCGTGTTGGCAGAGGTCCGGGTTCTGGTCACGGCAAGACTTCGGGAAGAGGGCATAAAGGACAGAAGGCGAGGACAGGTTTTGAACTTCGTCCAGGGTTCGAAGGAGGACAAATGCCCCTTATAAGAAGAATTCCCAAGCGGGGGTTTGTGAATAAATTTTCCAAGATTTTCCAAGTAGTAAACCTTGGGGACCTAAACAAAAAGTTTAGCAAAGATGAGGTAATAACTCCCGAAGTTCTGAAAGAAAGATGTCTCATCAACAAGCTCAGTTTGCCGGTAAAAATTTTAGGGAAAGGGGATTTGGAAAAACCATTGGTCATTCATGCCCATCGGTTCAGCCGTCAGGCTTTAGAAAAGATAAAAAAGATAGGTGCAAGTTTTGAACTTATAAATTTATAGGTTAGGATAATATGTTAGAAGCGTTTGTTAATGCATTAAAGATATCAGATTTGAGAAAGCGTATTTTATTTACTTTAGGAGCGCTGGTAGTTTATCGCATCGGATGCTATATTCCAACACCGGGAATAGATGGCAAAGCGTTGGCAGAATTTTTTGAGAAAATTAGACAGACGCAAGGTGGAACTCTTTTCGGGATTATGAATATGTTTAGCGGCGGTGCCATGGAACGTTTAACCATTTTTGCTTTAGGCATTATGCCTAATATCTCTGCTTCCATTATCTTACAGTTGCTTACAGCAGTAATTCCTTATTTTGAGAAATTAGCAAAAGAAGAAATGGGTAGAAAAAAGATTGTCCAATATACACGCTATGGGACGGTGCTTTTGGGTATAATCCAATCTTTTTTTATAAGTTTGTGGTTAGAAAACCCCGCGCATTTTCAAGGTATGCAGATTGTTCCTCATCCTGGTTGGGGTTTTCGTTTTCTTACTTTAATAACTTTGACTACCGGAACTATATTCCTTATGTGGTTAGGAGAGCAGATTAGCGACCGTGGGATAGGTAACGGCATTTCTTTGATTATTACCGTTGGTATAACTTCGCGTATTCCTACCGCCGTATATCAACTTTTTCTTCTCCTTTCACCATTTTCACCAACGAGAAGACAGCTCCAACCGATTGTATTGGTTATAATGGCAGTGATGTTGATTGCAGTAACTGTAGCGGTTATTGTAATTACTCAGGCACAGAGAAAAATACCCGTCCAATATGCAAAGAGGATTATTGGTCATCGTATGTATGGAGGGCAAAGTACTTATTTGCCTTTAAGAATAAACCAGGCAGGAGTTATCCCTATCATTTTTGCTCAATCAATAATCCTTTTCCCTGCGACCTTAGCAGGGTTTATCCCTAATCCAAAATTTCAGGCATTAGCCGCACAACTTTTGCGTGGACATTGGTTATATACTATTCTTTATACTCTATTGATAATTTTCTTTAGTTATTTTTATACAGCAGTAACCTTTAATCCTATAGAGATATCGGAGAATATGCAGAGGTTTGGTGGTTTTATCCCTGGAGTAAGACCGGGGAAAAGTACTTCTGATTATTTGGATTTTATAATGACGCGTGTTACTTTGGCAGGGGCAATATTTTTAGCAGGTATTGCAGTTTTTCCAGACCTTATTGGTGCCTGGCTTAAGGTGCCTTATTTAATTGCCAGTTTTTTTGGAGGGACTGCTCTATTGATTGTTGTAGGTGTGATATTAGATACGATGCGTCAGATTGAATCACACCTTCTTATGCGTCATTACGAAGGTTTTATGAAGAAGGGTAAAATACGCGGAAGACGATAGATGAGGTTAATATTACTAGGGCCACCGGGGGCAGGAAAAGGTACACAGGCAGATTTGCTTAAGAATAAATTAGGGATTCCTCATATTTCTACCGGAGACATTTTGAGACAGGTTTTAAAAGAAGATTCTGACTTAGGTAGGCGGGTGAGAAAGATTGTGGAAACAGGTGAACTTGTGCCAGATGATATCATCGTCGAAATCATGTATAACCGTTTAGCATATCCAGATACAAAGAATGGTTTTATCTTGGATGGTTTCCCACGGACAATAAAACAAGCTGAGCAACTTGATGTGCTGTTGGAAAGATTAGATAAAAAGATTAACTTGGTTTTATATTTCTCTACCTCTACGAGTAAGATAATTGAACGGTTATCAGGAAGGCTTGTTTGTTCAAATTGTGGTATGAACTACCATATAAAGAATATGCCTCCCAAAAAAGAAGGTGTTTGCGATGGATGCGGTGGCAAATTATATCAGAGAGAAGATGACCGGGAAGAAACCGTGCGTCGCAGGATAGATGTATATTTGAAACAGACTGCGGAATTAATAGATTTCTATAAATCAAAAAAGATTTTGCATACAATAGATGCTAACAAGGACGCACAAGAGGTGTATAAGGACCTCCGTCTTCTTTTTGAGAAAGAAGGGTTTAGCATAAAAAATAATGATTTCCATAAAGTCACTGAAAGAACTGAGCCTCATGCGTGAAGCGGGAAGAATTGTCGCTCGGGTAATTGAGGAATTGGCTTCCATGGTAAAAGAAGGAATTTCTACATATGAACTGGGAGAAAGAGCAGAAGAAATTTTTGAACAATTCGGAGCTATTTCTGCATTCAAGAACTACCGTGGTTTTCCAGGAGTGATATGCACTTCGGTAAACGAAGAACTTATCCATGGTATACCGAGGAGAGAAAAAGTTTTAAGAGAGGGAGATATCCTGAGTTTAGACGTAGGGGTAAAATATAATGGTTTTTTTGCAGACGCGGCGGTTACTATAGGTTTGGGTAAAATCAGTGTAGAAGCAGCTAAGCTTATAGAAACCACGCGGAATGCGCTCTATACAGGTATAAGATTAGCCAAATCCGAGGTGCATCTCGGAGATGTTTCACATGCTATCCAGCAGTATGTAGAGGAACATGGTTTTAGCGTGGTGAGGGAATTTGTGGGACACGGGATTGGGAGTGGAATGCACGAAGAACCCGAAATTCCTAATTTTGGTGAGCCTGGGTATGGTCCAATCTTAAAGAAAGGGATGACCATTGCTATAGAACCGATGGTTAATTTGGGTAGGCCGGAAGTAGAGATATTGTCTGATGGATGGACAGTGGTGAGCAAGGATAGAAAGTTAACCGCCCATTTTGAACACACTATTTGTATAGATGATAGGGAACCAATTATTCTGACTTCTCATCATCTATCCTAAATATATGGCTAAAGAGGAGCCCATAAAAATTGATGGAATAATAAGAGAGACATTACCCAATGCGATGTTTAAAGTAGAGATAGAAGGTGGTCACCTTGTATTGGCGCATGTGTGTGGGAAAATGCGGATGAATTATATAAAGATTCTTCCCGGCGATACAGTTGTTTTGGAACTTTCGCCCTATGATTTAACGCGGGGAAGGATTATTTATAGGAAAAAATAAATCTAAGTATTGTAAATAATCTAAAAAATTTAAGTGGTATAAGGATAGGATTAAAACAAATCATAATGAAATGAAAGTAAGGCCTTCAGTAAAGAAAATTTGTCCAAGATGTAAGATTGTAAGAAGAAAGGGAGTAGTTAGAGTTATTTGTGCTAATCCTAAACATAAACAGAAACAGGGGTAATTAGTTTCTTAAAATAGTTAAATGATTAAATAGGAAAAGTGAGGGAAAAATGCCAAGGATTTTAGGATTAGATATACCCAAAGAAAAAAAGATAGAGATAGCTTTAGCCTACCTTTATGGTATTGGGAGGTCTTTAGCTAAGCGCATATTAAAAGAGGCCCAGATTAACCCTAATATTCGTGCTAAGGATTTAAGCGACGAACAGATTTCCAAGATCACTAATATAATCCAGAAGAATTATAAAGTTGAAGGAGATTTGAGAAGAGAAATTTCCCAAAATATAAAACACCTGATGGAAATAGGTTGCTATCGAGGCTTGCGTCATCGCAAAGGATTACCGGTAAGGGGGCAGAGGACGCGTACCAATGCTCGCACCAGAAAAGGCCCTAGTAAAGGGGTGGGTATGCGTAAGAAAAAGACCGTAACACCCGTAACAAAAGAGGTGAAATAAATGGCTAAGACAAAACGAACGAAGAAAAAGAAGATTATCCGCACAGTAAGTAAAGGAATAGCCCATATTCAGGCAACTTTTAATAATACTATTATTACGATAACTGATGCCAGAGGTCAGGTTGTTTCTTGGTCAAGTGCAGGTTCTGTTGGTTTTAAGGGTTCGCGTAAATCTACACCATTTGCTGCACAGATAGCCGCTACCGATGTAGCAAAAAAGGCTTTGGAGTATGGGGTAAAAGAGATAGATGTTTTAGTAAAGGGTCCCGGTTCGGGAAGAGAAACTGCTATAAGAGCATTACAGGCTTCGGGATTAAAGATAAATTCTATAAAAGATGTAACCCCTATTCCCCATAATGGGTGTCGACCACCCAAACGAAGGAGAGTATAGTTTAAACAAATTAGCAGCAAACTGTAAATTCCCGATTTAGAGGAGGGATAATGGCAAAATATAAAGGACCAGCATGTAGATTGTGTCGCAGAGAAGGGATAAAGTTATTTCTCAAAGGTGAACGTTGTATGAGCGATAAATGCAGCATTTCTCGTCGCCCCTATATCCCTGGTCAGCACGGAAAAACTAAGCCGAAACTTAGTGAATACGCTCTCCAACTCAGAGAGAAACAGAAAGTTAAACGGATGTATGGCATATTAGAGAGACAATTCAAGAGTTATTTTCGTAAGGCTTCACGGGCAAAAGGAGTGACAGGTGAAATTCTCTTACAGTTCTTGGAGAGGAGATTAGATAGTGTTATTTATAATTTAGGTTTTGCAGTTGCAAGACCACAGGCGAGACAAATAGTTAAACACGGACATGTGCGGGTTAATGGTCACAAAGTAGATATTCCTTCATACATGGTTAAACCGAACGATGTGATAAATTTAGTTGGTAAAGAATCTTTTGTTAATTCTATAAAACAGAATCTTGAAATATCGAAAGAAAGGGCTATACCACAGTGGTTAGAATTATCAGCAGATAAATTAGAAGCAAAAGTATTACGTTTACCTCTGCGGAGCGATATTGTGCTTCCTGTCAAAGAAGCGCTGATTGTAGAGTTATATTCTAAGTAAATATTATTTAGTAATACAATTAACCCTTGAAGGAGGGTAGAAATATGGGGATTAAATGGCGTGATTTTGAGATGCCCAAGAAACTGGTATTTGATGAGAAAACATATACCGATTTCTATGGAAAATTTATTGCTGAACCTTTTGAGAAGGGTTATGGAGTGACTATTGGTAATTCTTTACGTAGAGTTTTACTTTCCTCCATCGAAGGAGCAGCGGTTACCAATGTCAAGATAGAGGGAGTATTGCATGAGTTTTCTACCATTCCCGGTGTTTTGGAAGATGTTCCCCAAATTCTTCTTAATATAAAGAATTTGGTAGTCAAAACAAATACTCGAACCCCCCACACCATTACTCTAAAGCGGGAAAAGAAAGGTGAAGTCACTGCTAAAGATATTGTTACTGATGAAACAGCAGAAATTATTAATCGCGATTTATATATCGCCACCCTAACCAAGGATACTAAATTTTTTGTAGAGATGGAAGTATCAAGGGGTAGAGGATATGTTCCTGCGGAGAGAAATAAAAAAGAAGAACAGCCCATTGGGATAATACCTATTGATGCCATATTTAGCCCGGTGAGAAAAGTGAATTTTGAAGTAGAGAATACACGCGTGGGGCAGATGACGGATTATGACAAATTGATTCTGGAGATATGGACTAATGGTTCTATGACTCCAAAAGATGCTCTGCTTTATGCAGCTAATATTCTTCAGAGACATTTGGATATATTTGTCAATTTCGGAGAATTGCCTGAAGAAGAAATTCATGAGGAAGAAGAGGCAGAGACGGAATTGTCAGATAAGCTTAATACGCCCATAAGCGAGCTTGAACTTTCGGTAAGGAGTGAGAATTGTCTTAAGGAAGCAAATATTAAGACGATAGGCGATTTGGTGAAGTGCACAGAACAAGACCTGTTAAGGTATCGTAACTTTGGAAAGAAATCTTTAGCGGAGATTCAGGGTATACTTAAAGGGATGGGACTTTCCCTGGGAATGGGTGGGGACAAGAATAAGAAATCTTCTAAGAAAGAGGAGAAATGAGACACAGAAAAAAACATCGTCGTCTTTCTCGTTTTGGCAGTAGTAGGAAGGCTTTATTACGGAGTATGGCGAGGGCTTTTTTCAGTTGTGAAAAGATAACTACTACTTTAACCAAGGCTAAAGAAAGCCGGCGTATTTTTGATGAACTTATAAAGTTGGGTAAGAAGAATGATTTTAACAGCAAACGCTCTGCCTTCAGAATCTTACAGGATAGAGATTTGGTAGATAAGTTGTTTAAAGACATTGCTCCTCGTTTCAAAGACGTCGATTCTGGATTTACACGCATTGTTCACTATAAAAACAGAAGAGGAGACGGTGCTCCCTTAGCGATTATTGAATTAACCATCCAAAAACCAAAAGAGAAAAAGAAGATGCCTCCTAAGAAAAAGAAGAAAGCCACAGCCGATTTAAAGAGAGAAAAAGAGGAGAGATTAGAAAAAGAAATTTCTCCTCAAGAGGCAGAAAAAGATAAGGAAGTATTACCTAAGAAAGAAGTTAAACCAATTCAGAAAGAAAAAGAGATAAAAGAGATTAAAAAAGAAGAACCTGCCCCAGCTCTTCGAGAAGAGAAACCCAAGAGTTTCTTGGAAGGAATTCGAAGTCTGTTTAAAAGAAAAAAAGATAAAAAAGAGCTTTAAACTCTATAAATTTTTCTTTGAAATTTAAATGGGTCAAACAATAAGCGAGAAGATATTTTCACGCCATAGTAGAAAAAATGTTAAATCCGGCGATATTGTTATAGCAGATGTTGATTTTTCTTTTAGCCAGGATGGAACATCTCTTCTTGTTATAGAGAAGTTCAATTCATTAGGAAAAGAATCTCCTGCCAAGAATAGGGCTTTTGCGATGGTCATAGACCATAGTTCTCCCAGCCCGAATCAGAAGATTTCTGAAATTCATAATGTAATGCGTAATTTTTGTGACGGAAAAAGAATACGGCTTTATAATATCGGCGAAGGGATTTGCCATCAGGTTATACCCGAAAGTGGTTTTGTCATGCCAGGTGGTTTAGTTTGTGGAGCGGATTCTCACACCTGTACCTATGGAGCATTGAATGCCTTTGCCTCTGGAATGGGATCCACTGACATCGCCATAATTTTAGCGTATGGAAAGAACTGGTTCCTAGTGCCTGAGTCCATAAAATTCATTGTTGAGGGCAACCTTTCTTTTGGTTGCTTTGCTAAGGATGTTATTTTATATATTATTGGTAAGGTTAAAGCAGATTATGCTAACTATAGGGCAGTGGAGTATACGGGTAATGTAATAAGCGGGTTAAGCATGGATGGCCGTTTTACCATTGCCAATATGTCCGTGGAGATAGGGGCAAAGGCAGGGATTATGCTTTTTGACAAAAAGACAGAAAATTGGCTTAAAGATAAAACCAAGAAGAAATTGAATCCTGTTTTACCCGATAAAGATGCAAAATACCTCGAAGTGAAAGAATTTGATATTTCTAAAATTGAGCCACAGGTTGCTTGTCCTCATAGCGTAGATAATGTCAAGCCTATTTCAGTAGTAAAAGGTACAGTTATTAATCAAGCTTTTTTAGGTACCTGCACCAATGGTAGATTAGAAGATTTAGAAATTTCTGCAAAAATTTTAAGAAACAAGAAAATTCATCCCGAAGTTAGATTTATTGTAGCTCCTGCCTCGAAGAGAGTATTCCTAGAAGCATTGAATAAAGGGATAATAGAAGTGTTTATTAAAGCAGGGGCAGTAGTTATTTCTCCGGGTTGCGGTCCTTGTGTGGGTACCCATGCAGGAGTTCCTGCAGATAATGAAGTGATTATCTCCACCGCCAATAGGAATTTTAAAGGAAGGATGGGAAATCCCAATGCAGAGATATACTTGGCTTCTCCGGCAACGGTTACTGCTTCTGCAATAGAAGGGAAAATCACCGATCCAAGAAAGTATCTTTAATAATATGCAGGGAAAAGCACATAAATTTGGCAATGATATAAACACTGATTATATCATCTCAGGAAGGTATAAATTTTCTATTACCGACCCAAAGGAATTGGCAAAACATATATTTGAGGATATTTCCCCCGGTTTTTTTCAGAAGATTAAAGATGGAGATTTTGTTGTTGCAGGGAGGAATTTTGGTTGTGGTTCTTCTCGGGAACAGGCTCCTTTAGCCATAAAGGTAAGTGGTGTTAAGGCGGTGCTTGCCAAGAGTTTTGCACGGATTTTTTACCGCAATGCCATAAATTTAGGGCTTATGCTTATTGAAGCGGATACCTCAAGAATAGATGATAGCGATGAATTAGAAATAGATTTAGAGAGTAATAAAATAAGGAATATTACTAAAGATATAGTGATAGATATAAAACCTTTGCCCTCTTTGATGCAGGAGATTCTTAGAGCAGGGGGAGCGATAGAATATTTTAAAAAACACAAAATATAATAGATAAAATTCGAAAGCCAAATATTGAAATTCTAAATTTATTTAATTAGAATTTGTTCCAAAGTTAGGAGGCGGCACTTTTATTTTTTTTAAATATGTCCTACAAGGTTACTTTAATTCCGGGAGATGGCATAGGTCCAGAAGTAATTTCTGCGGCGAAGATGTGTATTTCTGCCACCGGAGTTAAAATTGATTGGGAGGAACACGTTGCAGGAGAAAAAGCGATAGCGAAGTATGGCACCCCGCTTCCAAAAGCAGTTTTAGAATCTGTACGCAAGAACAAAGTTGCTCTAAAAGGTCCTATCACTACACCTGTAGGTAGTGGTTTTCGGTCGGTAAATGTTGTTTTGAGACAAGAACTCAACCTATTTGCCTGTATAAGACCTTGCAAATCATATCCAGGAGTAAGAACGTATTATAAGGATTTAGGGATTGATTTAGTGATAATTCGGGAAAATAGCGAAGACTTATATGCCGGTATAGAACTTAAAGAAGGGGATGAAGAAACCATAAAATTGATTGAAGAGATAGAAAAATTTACAAAGAAAAGAATAAGATTTGATTCCGGGATAAGCATAAAACCTATTTCCCGTTTTGCCTCTAGACGTATTGTGCGTTTTGCTTTTGAATATGCTCTACAGAATAAACGCAGAAAAGTTACCTGTGTACATAAAGCAAATATTATGAAATTTACTGACGGTCTTTTCTTAAAAACAGCAGAAGAATTGTCCCAAGAATATAAAGGAAAGGTTGATTTTGATTCTGTCATTGTGGATAATCTTGCCATGCAGCTTGTTCAAAGACCGGAAAATTTTGATATTCTGGTTTTACCTAATCTTTATGGAGATATTATCTCTGACTTATGTGCAGGGCTTGTGGGTGGTTTAGGGTTGGCTCCGGGAGCCAATATCGGAGAGGGTATTGCTCTTTTTGAACCCGTTCATGGTAGTGCTCCTAAATACACTGGTCAGAATAAGATAAATCCTAGTGCGACTATCCTTTCGGGAGTATTAATGCTTAGGTACTTAGGAGAAATGGAAGCTGCGTCAAAATTGGAACAGGCAGTAGCCAAAGTTATTAAGGAAGGAAAGTTTGTAACCTATGACTTAAAACCTCAGCGGAATGACCCTACTGCTGTAGGTACACTGCAGATGGCGGAAGCAATTTGCCGAGCTATCAAATAATTCATCCAATTTCCTTGACCATCCCGATTCCTTTATGTTAAAATTCCTCTATTAGAAATAATTTAATAATTTACGATGGAAAAGACAAAAATTTCAATTATCGGCGCAGGTAATGTAGGGGCACAAACCGCAATGCGTATTTTGGAACTTGATTTAGCAGATGTTGTTTTATTAGATATCCAAGAAGATTTAGCGAAAGCAAAGGCTTTTGATTTAACGGATGCAGGTGCGATTATGGGCTATAGAGCAAAAGTTACTGCAACGGGAGATTACGCAAACATAAAAGATTCAGATATTGTGATAATTACCGCAGGGTTTACGCGCAAACCAGGGATGGCCCGAGAGGAACTTCTGGAAAAGAATGCCCAGGTAATTAAGGAAGCAGTATCCGGAATAAAAGAGTATGCAAAAAATTCTATCATCATCGTCGTAACCAATCCCCTTGACATTCTTACGCATCTTACTCTAAAATTAAGCGGTTTTTCCTCAACACGGGTAATGGGAATGGCAGGGGTATTAGATTCTGCACGGTTTTCTGTCCAATTAGCAGATTTTATAAAGACTCCACCTCGAGATATAAAAAGTGTAGTTTTAGGTAGCCATTCAGATAAAATGCTTCTTCTTTCGCGTTTCTGTAGGTATAAGAAGAAGGGGATAATTAATATCTTAAGAACTGAAGATTTAAAAACTGCAGAAGAAAGAACAAGAAGACGCGGTTCGGAGATTGTAGGATTACTTAAAGGAGGCAGTGCTTTTTTTGCTCCTTCTGCTGGAGTTATGAGGATGGTTGAAGCAATTGTCAAAGATAAAAAAGAGATTATGCCTGTTTGTTGTTATTTGGACGGTTATTATGGTTTAAAGGATGTTACCTTAGGCAATTTAGCAAGGATTGGGAGGAAGGGAATTGAGGAAATAATTGAATTGGATTTAACTTTTGAAGAAAAAAAATTACTTCAAGAACAGGCAGAAGAAATTCGCTTTTCTATACAAAAATTATCAATTTAGTAGTTTAACAACTTAGTTATGCAGGGATACGATGTTGTTGTTATTGGGTCAGGACCAGGGGGATATGTAGCGGGTTTGCGTTCAGCGCAGAAGGGTTTTAAAACCGCAGTTATTGAGCAAGATAAGGTAGGAGGAGTTTGCCTTAATCTTGG
The DNA here is from genome assembly GCA_023819145.1 of Candidatus Omnitrophota bacterium. Lineage (NCBI taxonomy): Bacteria > Pseudomonadati > Candidatus Omnitrophota > Candidatus Omnitrophota bacterium. Next base: position 162,665 of record JAMWCW010000002.1, on the reverse strand, counting down.
TTGCATCCCCACGAAAACCCTTTTGGAATCCGCCCGTCAGATTGACTCTCTTCGCAAAGCAGATGAATTTGGGATAAAGGTCAATCAATTTGAAGTAGAAAACGCAAAAATATGGGAGCGTAAAGAACGTGTAGTTGACAATTTGCGTAAAGGCATAGAGTATCTTTTTAAATTAAAAGGAGTAGATTTGATTAAAGGAAGAGCAAGACTGGTTAACGAGGAAACGATAGCGATAGAAGAGTGTTCGGAGGAGGTAAAAGCAAAAAACATTATTCTTGCCACGGGCTCTTTGCCTCTCGAGTTACCCCATTTAAAATTTGACCATAAAACAATTCTTTCAAGTGATGATATTTTGGAGAAAGGTAGTTTGTTTTCTTCTCTTATTATCGTGGGGGGAGGAGCCATAGGTTGTGAATTTGGTTCTTTATTTAATTCTCTGGGAGTAAAGGTTACAATAGTGGAATTATTAGAGAATATTCTTCCTCATGAAGATTGGGAAATATCTCATGCTTTAGAATTAAGTTTTAAGAAAAGAGGGATCAATATTTTTACTGGACGGAAAATAGAGGAAGTTAATTTCGGAAAGGAAGAGGTTAAAGTATCTCTTTCTGATGGCAAAAGTATTGAGGCGGAAAAAATACTCGTAGCTGTGGGAAGGATTCCAAACTCTCGCAATCTGGGGCTTGAAGAATTAGGAGTTTATTTAAGGAAAGGATGGATTGTTACAGATGATTATTTAAGAACAAGTGTCCCAAACATCTTTGCTGTTGGTGATGTAATTGGCGAGGTTCTGCTGGCTCATGTAGCTATGTTTCAGGGAGAAAGGGTTGTTGAGAATATTGAAGGTAAAAACATAAAGATTGATTATAAAATAGCACCAAACTGTATTTATACTTTTCCCGAGATTGCTAGCGTAGGGATTAAAGAAAGTGATTTAAAGAAGATGAATTTTGATTACAGCGTTGGAAAGTTTCCTTTTCGTGCATTAGGAAAGTCCCATGCTAGTGGAGAAACGGAGGGTTTTTTGAAATTAGTAGTTGATAAAAAAGAAAATATTATTTTGGGTGCTCAGGCTATTGGCCCTGATGTTACAAATATTATTTCTGAATTGGTACTTGCGATTAAGAACAGGATTAAAATTAAAGACATTTTAGAAACCATTCATCCCCATCCCACTTTTTCTGAAATAGTCCCCGAGACAATTCTTGCTTCTTTGAACTTTTCTCTACATCTGGTATGAAGATAAATTTTATTGATTTGGGTCTAAGAAAATTTAATGAAGTTCAATCAATCCAGGAGGATTTCTTAAAAAAAAGAAAAGATAGTTTGTGTGGAGATGTTGTTTTATTCAGCCAATTTTATCCGGTGATTACACTGGGCAGAAATGCTAAAGAAACCGATATTCTTGTTGCTAAGAAGACATTAGAAGAAAGGGGGATTGATATTTACACTCTTAATCGGGGTGGAGGAGTTACCTTGCATCTTCCCGGCCAATGGGTAATTTATCCTATTTGGAATTTAGAGAACTGGAAAAAAGATATTAGTTTTTATCTTAAATTTTTGCAAAATTGGGTCGTAGATTTCCTGGATTGTTTTAAACTTAAAGCAACAGTTGATAGGAAGCTACCCGGTGTTTGGATAGGAGAGAAAAAAATTAGTTTTATCGGCATTGGCATAAGTAGATGGGTTACTTTTCACGGATTAAGTATTAATATCAATCCTGATTTAAAACTCTTTGAATATATAATTCCTTGTGGAATAAAAAATCTCAAAGTTACTTCTCTAAAAGAAGAGATTAAGAATCTTTCTTCTGAAGAGGTGATGAAAAAAAACCTATTAATGGCTTTGATAAATTTGATGAGAAAGGAAAGGTTTAGTTATGAAATTTTGCCAGTATCCTCATTGGCTGGTCAAACGTTTTTACAATACGAGAGAATTTAATCAGGTTAGACTAATTTTAAGAAAGTTTAATTTAAGGACTGTTTGTGAAGAGGCACGTTGTCCAAATATGAGTGAGTGTTTCTCTAAGAAAAGATTCACTCTCCTTATTTTAGGAAATAAATGCACCAGGAATTGTCGTTTCTGTTTTGTTAAAAAAGGTAAGCCCATCTTATTTTACGAAGAAGAAGTGGACAATATTTGTCAGGCAGTCATTTGTTTAGGAATAAAACATCTTGTGCTTACCTCGGTCAGTCGTGATGACTTACCCGATAAAGGCGCAGAGCATTTTGCACGGATAATTAGGAGGATGAAATTTCTACAGCCCTCGGTTGTCGTAGAGGCATTAATTCCCGATTTTGGGAGTAAAGAGGCACTTATTGAATTGGTTGTAAAAAGTGGTTTAGATGTGCTCAATCACAATATCGAAACCGTTCCCCGTCTCTATCCCCAAATAAGACCAGATGCAAACTATCATACCTCATTGAAAGTCTTGAAAATAGCGAAAAAATTTGGTAGTTTAACTAAATCCGGTCTTATATTAGGTTTGGGGGAAAAGAAAAAGGAAGTGAAGCGAGTAATGAATGATTTATCTAAAATAGGAGTGGATATTCTTACGTTGGGACAATATCTAAGACCAGGAGAAAACAGTTTAGAAGTTAAGGAGTATATTAATCCCCAAACATTTAGTTACTATCGAGAAATTGCCGAGGGAATTGGTTTTAAATATGTTCTAGCAGGTCCTTTTGTAAGGAGTTCTTATTTGGCGGAAGAGATTTTTACAGCAATAAAGGATAAATTTAGAAGCATCTGAATATTTTTGTTTTTTAAAAAAGGAGGATAGAATGCCTGAAATAATCTTACCTGAATTGGGAGAAGGAATCACACAAGCAACTATCTCTTACTGGTATTTTGAAGAAGGAGAACATGTTGAAGAGGGGGTAGATTTAGTGGAGCTGGCTACAGAGAAGACGACTTTTAATTTGCCTACACCTTGTTCAGGAATATTAAAAAAAATTTATGCCAACGTAGGAGAAATTGTTAAAGTTGGTGATCTTTTGGCTATTATTGAATAGTGATGAATAAGAAGAGAATTCTTTTAATGTACATTACTCCCAATTCTGGGCACCACCGCGCAAGTCTTGCAATTGAGAAGGCCTTGCGTGAATTTACTTCTGATAAGGTTGAGATATTTAATATTGATGCTTTTACCTACACTAATCCCATACTTGCACGGATTATTAACCGCACATATATGTCGTTGATAAAAAACAAGCCCGAAGTTTGGGATTATCTTTACGATAACCCTAAAATTGTGAAAAACACCCAGAAATTTAGAGAGATTATTCACCGTTTTAATTCTGGGAAACTAAAAATTCTCTTGGAAGATTTCCGTCCCCATGCAGTGGTTTGTACACAGGCTTTTCCTTGTGGTATGATTGCAGATTATAAAAAAACCTATGGTTTTAATACCTCTCTGATTGGGGTTTTGACGGATTACGTTGCTCATTCCTATTGGTTGTATGATTCAGTAGATTTCTATGTTGTTCCTTCAGAAGATACTGCTCATCGTTTAAAAAGTGAAGGGGTACCTGGAGAAAGAATAAGGATATTGGGCATTCCGGTGGCTCCTGAATTTAGAAAAGAAAAAGACAAGAGTAAAATTTTTGAGAAGTTAAATCTTAATCCACAATTACCCGTTATACTTATTATGGGTGGGAGTCAAGGGTTAGGGCCCATAAATAAAATAGTAAATATAATTTCTCATCTCCCCACTCCTTTACAGATGGTAGTTATTTGTGGTAGGAACAAATTTCTTTACAAAAAACTTTCCCTAAGGAAAAGAAATGTTAAAAAACCCTTGCTTATTTTAGGCTATATAGACAATATTGACGAGCTAATGGAGATATCTACTGTCCTCATCACGAAACCAGGAGGGTTGACTACCGCAGAAGCGCTGGCAAAAGGAATTCCTATGGTTATTATCCGTCCACTTCCTGGACAGGAGGCAAAAAATACCGATTTTTTGCTTAAGGCGAATGTTGCCCTTAAGGCAAATGATGAGTTGGAAGTGGGGATACTGCTTAGAGAATTACTTACTAATCCTTTAAAATTAGAACAAATGCATCGTGAGGCTATTCGCTATGGTTATCCCGACTCTTCATTGCAAATAGCGAAATTGATTATTGAGAACGCTTTGTAGTGATGAAAAATCAATATTTTTTTTATAGACTGGCTCAAGATTTAAGTATCGGGTTGCCACGCGGTTGTGCTTATAGAATTGCTTCTTTTATTGCAGATATTTATTACATCTTTTACTGTAGAGAACGCAAAGCTTTAAGGCATAATCTAAAAATTATAGGAATTAAGGAAAAAGATATTGATGAATATAGCCGTCAAGTTTTTCGCAATTTTGCTAAGAACTTGGTAGACTTTTTTAGGTTCGGTCTAATAGACAAGCGTTTTTTAAGAGAAAAAGTGCGCATCGTCGGTTTAGAGAATATGGACAATGCTTTTAAAAGAGGTAAAGGCATTTTGGGGCTTACTGCGCATTTGGGTAATTGGGAGCTTGGCGGTATAATTATGGCGCAAAAGGGATATCCTGTAAATGCAGTTGCTTGGGAACACAATGACCCGCGTATAAATAAGATATTTATCTATCAGCGACAGAGAAAAGGGATTAGAGTTATTCCCTTAGGTATTGCTTTACGTCGCTGTTTTGAGGCACTGAAGAATAACGAAATGGTAGCGATGTTGGGAGATCGTGATTTTAGTCCCCATGGTAATAAGACGGAAATCAATTTCTTAGGTAGGCCTTTTCGGGTTCCCCGTGGTCCCGCTACCTTATCTTTAAGAACAGGAGCAGTAATTGTTCCTGGTTTTACCATTAGAGAGAAAGACAATACTTTTACCCTTTATTTAGAAAAGCCGATTCAATTTACTCCCTCAGGAGATTACGAGAAGGATATTTTGAGACTTACCCAGGATATTATGGATATTATAGAACAATATGTAAGAAGATATCCCGAGCAATGGTTTATGTTCAGGGAATTCTGGGAACAACAAAAGATTTTAAATGTTTAACCAATTAATTAGTATGCATATCGGAATTCTTGGAGACGGGGGATGGGGGACTGCTTTAGCAATCCTTCTCGCTAAAAAAGGATATTCTGTAGGTTTATGGGGTGTTTTTCCTGAATATTTAGAAATTCTTGAAAGGAAGAGAGAAAATATTAAATTTCTTCCGGGGAAAAAGATTCCTTCTTCAGTCAGAATAATCAAAGATAAGGAAAAGATTATAAACACTTCTTCAATAATTGTCGTTGCCATTCCTTCAAAATACTTACGTTCTACTTTACAAGAATTTTCTCATTTTGATTTTAGAAATAAAATCATCTTAAGCGTGGTTAAGGGAATAGAAGAAGATACTTACTTAAGGCCATCGGAGATTATTGACCGTGCTTTAGGTATGGTAAATTCGGCAGTTCTTTCCGGACCAAGCATTGCCCAAGAGGTTGCAGGGGGAATTCCTACTGCAGTAGTTATTGCCTCTTCTGATTTAGAATTGGCAAAGAAACTTCAAGAAATATTCTCTACAGAAAACTTTCGGGTATATACTTCTTCTGATGTGATTGGCGTAGAATTAGGAGGGGCGTTAAAAAATATTATTGCTCTTGCCTGTGGGATAAGCGATGGCTTAGGATTTGGAACAAATACAAAAGCTGCTCTGCTTAATCGGGGATTAGTAGAAATGATTCGTTTAGGGACTTGTTTGGGAGCAAGACCAGAGACCTTCTGGGGTTTGAGTGGTTTAGGAGATTTAATTACTACCTGTTTCAGCCCTTATAGTCGAAACCGTGGGGTAGGAGAGGAAATCGGAAAGGGAAGGAAACTAAAAGAAATCATAAAAAGAATGGAGATGGTTGCCGAAGGCATTTTGACCACACGCGCGGTTTACGAATTGGCAAAAAGAAGAAATATTGAAATGCCCATTACTGAGCAGGTATACAGAGTCATCTATGAAGACAAATCCCCCAAAAAGGCTGTTAAGGAACTTATGACCCGTGAGCTTAAAGAGGAAGTTGTAAGCCGCAATCCTTAAATCGTAATAAGTAATATACTGCTCCCCATTAAGAAATAGGTGCAAATTAGGAGAAAATTTCAGTAAAATGATTATAGCACTTAACAAAGGGGGAGCCAATGAAATACCGTAAATGGGATCCAAAAACAAAATTAAACATAGTCTTATAAGGTTTACAAAACAAGATCCCTTTAGCCCAACTTTGTAATCATTATCAGATAACACAAAGTATGTTTTATTACTGGTTAAACGAACTACAATCTAAAGGTCATAGAATCTTTGAATCCGAAAAACAGTCTAAGAAAGAACAAAGGCTAATACAAGAGGACGAAAAATTAAAAAAGATTATTGCTGAACTTACCATTGAGTTAAAAAAACCGAATTAGAATTAAAAGAGCTAAATCCATGAAGATAAAGCTAAAAAATAAAGAACTCCTTGAACAAATCCAAAATCTAAAACTTGAACATCCTTTTTGGGGTTACAGGCGCGTCTGGGCATATCTAAAATATCGCAAAGGCTTAGTTGTCAATAAAAAGCGTATCTACTGGCTGATGAAAGAGAATAATTTCTTGATTGTGCCTAACACAAAGCTCAAAGCCTTGAGAGCAAAATATCTAAATAGAAGTAAGCCTAAGGCTATAAGGCCTAACCAATTCTGGGGTATCGATATGACCAAACTCTTACTTAAGTCCTTTGGTTGGCTGTATCTTGTGATTGTCCTTGACTGGTTTACCAAGAAAATCATCGGCTATTCTCTTAAGATGCATTCTAAAACTCAAGATTGGCTTGAAGCTTTAAATAACGCAGTTAATAACCAATTTCCCCAATGGATATTGTCAAAGAGCCAGGAACTTTTCTTAATCTCGGACAATGGTTCACAACCAACCTCAGAAAAATTTATGCAAGCCTGTTCCGTCTTAGAAATTAAACAGATATTCACCTGCTATGATAATCCCAAAGGCAATGCCGGTACCGAAAGAGTTATCCGGACATTAAAAGAAGACTTAATCTGGTTAAGACAAGAACAATGGGAGACACCCTTTGATGTCGAAGAAGACCTTAAAGTCTGGATAGAGCGTTATAATACAGATTATCCACATTCTTCTTTAGGTTATAAAACATCAGTTCAATATGAGAAAGAGCAGTTGTTACTCACTACTAAAATTTAGCTTGACAAATGGGGGTCAGTACAAAAAACACTTGACATAAACATTCTTTTTTAGTATATTAAATACCAAACCTGTAATTTGCCTTACTCTTACAATTTGCGAATTGGGGTTTATTTTTATATAATCTTTCTTTCTTTCTTTCAGACTTCAGATAATGAGCCGAGAAAATTATAAATGCGGGTTGTTTTTTCTCATTTTTATTCTAGTTATTTCTTCTTCTGCTTTTACCTCAAATAGTCCTTCAGATAAAAAAGATTTTTTCCGAGATTATCAAAAAATTGAATTTAATCTTCCCCGTCGAGAAGCAGATTTGGTTTATCTAGGTTTAAAAGGGTTAAACAATAGAACCTTTAAACTTAGCGAGATAAATGCCAAGGTGGTTATCCTGGAGATAGTTACTGCCTATTGCCCTTATTGTAGTGGAAGTATTCCTGAGATAAATGGATTATGTGAACTTATTAAGCATTCTCCTTATGCTCAGCAGATTAAATTATTGGGTATAGGGATGGCAAATTCAGAAGAAGAAATTGAAGCCTTTAGGGATAAATATGCGATTTCCTTCCCGGTTTTTGCCGATGAGGATAACAAAATTTATAAGGTTATGGGGAGAATAGATTTACCTTACTGGACAGTGCTTTATCACAATCCCCAAGGAGTATGGGAAGAGATTTATGCTCAGAGCGGGAAATTGCCGGAAGCGGAAAAACTTCTAGATTTAGTCTTGGAAAAAACAGGCTTGTCCCGTAACCAATAAGGACTATTTGCTCTGAAGAAGTTAAGTAAGGATAAGCGGTTTTTAAAATTTTTTACCGAAAGTGGGGGTAGAAGAGGAACAAGAAACATATTACAGCTTGCCATATTTTTCGCTACGCACAGGGATGTAAATTTATTCAAGTAGCGAAAAGGGCTTTAAATAAAGTAATTAGTTTGATTAAAATTTAAGAAAGGAGGGATAAATGAAAATAGGTGTTGTTATTTTATGCATCTTGTTAGCATTTGCTGTCCTACCTTCTCTTGCTTTTGCAAGATGTTGGGGTGGGAAATGCGCAGAGGAGCCAGTGGTGGTTGGGGAAAAAGCCAATGTCTGTGATACCTTCACTTTTGATGCTACTGCATCCTATGACCCAGGCAAAAGGAAACTTTCCTATCTCTGGGATTTTGGTGATGGTGAAACCAGCGAAAAGCCAATAGTTACGCACACTTACAAAAAGTCAGGAACTTATCGAGTTACCCTGACGGTAAAGAATGACTCTGGGTTAGATTGCGATACCGCCATAACCACTACCACCGTGAAAGTAAATACCGCTCCTCAGGTAGTATTTACTGCTCCTGATGAGGTCTGTAAGGGAGAAAACATTGTTTTTGATGCTAGTGGAACTACCGACAATACTCCCGAAAAATTAACTTATTATTGGGATTTCGGTGATGGTACAAAAGGAGAAGGCAGAATAGTAAACAAGTCTTATGACAAAGGTGGTACATATAAGGTTCTTTTGGCAGTAGATGATAATGAAGGAACTTCCTGCAGTAAAGGAGTATTTTCTAAAATGGTTTCCGTAAATAGCGCTCCTGTAGCCAATGCAGGAGAGGATATTGCGCTTACTTTTAATGCCAGCCAGGAATACAGAGTTAATTTGGATGGCAGTAAATCCCGTGATCCTGACGGCGATACGCTTACCTACCGTTGGGATTTTGGAGACGGAGAAAGTGCTACTGGTGCAAGAGTTACGCACGTGTATAAAAAGGGAGGAACCTATACCGCACGTCTAACCGTAGATGATGGCAAAGGTTCGCGTTGTAGTTTAGATACGGATACAGTAAATATTTCCCTGAAGAAAGCGCCTTTAGCAGATGCTGGTCCAAATTTAGTTTGCTGTGTGGGTGTAGAAAATATTTTTGATGCCTCTAATTCCTATGACCCCGATGGGGATGCTTTAAGTTACTCCTGGGATTTTGGTGATGGGGATAAAGCAGAAGGCATTAAAGTAAAGCATACCTATACTAAATCAGGAACTTATACGGTTACGCTTACGGTAAAAGATAGTACAGGACTTACTTCGGTTGATTCCTTTGTGGCTACAGTAAGCAGTGGCCCAGTTCCTGATTTGAAAGTTAGGTAATAAACTAAGTTTGGGAATATTGTGTTGAAAAAAAAAGAAACCCCGTTAGGTTTTTTGGCTGACGGGGTTTCTTTTTTATAAATTACTTGACATCTAAATTCTATTTGTGATAATATTTTGCAACAGAGATGTGCAGAAGGAGAGTTTGTGTTTTAATAGTTTTATTTTTATTATTTCTTTCTTGGTCCATCCCTTTATACGCCGAGGAGAGTTTCTTCTCTGAAGAGGTCAAGGAGTATCGTAAGGCAGGTTATAAGGCTTACAGAGAAGGCAATTTAGATAAGGCATATCAGTTTTTTAAAAAAGCAGTTCTTCTAGACCCAGAGAATTCTCTTTTACATAATGACCTGGGTATAGTTTACGAAAGGCGGGGGTTGAAAGAATTAGCCATAAAAGAATATCTGGAGGCAATAAGAATTAACCCCCAGTATCCTGCACCTTACATGAATCTCGCCCTTTTGTACCGTGAGTTAGGAGAAATAGAGAAGGTAATATTTTATTTAAAAGAAAGAGTGAAGTTAGGAAAAAGCAGAGACCCTTGGTATAAAAAAGCTTTGGCGATGTTAAAAAGCTATGAAGAAAATGTTCTTTTTGTCGAGGAGAAGAATGAAGAACCTATGGTCGTTGCTGGCGAAGAGCTTTTAAATAAAACCCCAAAAACTTTTTTATTAGAGAAAGATGAGAAAATGCGTCGAGAAGAAACTTTTGAAACAAATGAGGTAAATGAAGTTGAAAAAATATATCAGGAAGGGAAAAATGCTCTTTCCGGAGGTAATTTTGGTTTGGCGGTTGAGAAGATAAATCAACTCCTTATGCTTAATCCTTTATACAAAGCAACTGAGGAAGTTTTGATAAATGTAGAAAAAGACCGATTGATGCAAGAGACACGGGAGGAAGAACCTATTGTATTATACATTCCCTGATTTAAATATCCATTTCTAAAAAGAATGGGAGAGATGTTCAGGAAATTAAGAGAATATAGATTACTTTTTGTGTTAACAGTGGGAATGCTCTTCTGTGCGAGTCTCTGTCAGGCTCAAGTTCTTCAAAAAGAGGCAGTAGAATATCGTAACCGTGGTTATACTGCTCAACAGAGCGGGGATATTGAAACTGCACTTGTCTACTATCAGAAGGCGGTCTCTCTTGACCCTTATTATGCGGTTGCCTATAATGATTTGGGGATAATTTATGAGATTAAGGGATATGTAGATAAAGCCGAAGCCGCTTATCTTAAAGCCGTCTCCATTAATCCTAATTTTGCTGAAGCGCATTCTAATCTTGCCTTTTTCTACGAAGCAAGAAAAAAATATGATAAAGCGGTAGCCCATTGGGCGAGGAGGATTGAATTGGGTAATAAAGATGATTTCTGGACCCAGAAATGTTGGGAGAAGATGTGGCAGTATGCTCCAGATAAAGCAAAAGAATTAGAAGCAAGACTCCTTGCTCAGGAAGTAGCGATTCAAATGGAAAAAGATAAGGAAGTGCGGATAGTTAAAGCAAAAAGGTTATACCAAGAAGCAATGGTATTTTACAATAAAAGAGATTATTTACAGGCACTTCCTCTTTTCCAAGAAGCTTATGAGCTTTTACCCAACGACCCAGAACTTTCCCAGATGTATCAGGAAGTTTTTGCTAAAACCCGAGAGATGAATATCTGTCTTCACTTTGAACAGGCAATGACCTATTATCGGCAAGGAAATTACGCTCTTGCAAAAGAGGAATTTGAAAAAATCCTTGGGCTCATTCCCCAACAATAGAAAAATACCCATTAAGCATCAATTCACAATAATTGCATAAATTCCTTGTTCATTCAAGACCATAATACTTATTATTAATGGAAAAAGAAAGGTTATTTATTCTTGATGGAAACTCTTTTTGTTATCGCGCATATTATGCCATAAAAGGACTTTCTACCTCTAAAGGTATGCCGACAAATGCAATTTATGGTTTTGTTAACATGTTGAATAAAATAATCAGGGAAGAAAAACCTCAATACTTAGCAGTGGCTTTTGATATGAAAGGTCCAACCTTTAGGCATAAATTATTTGAAGATTACAAAATTAAACGACCGCCTATGCCCAATGACCTGGTGGAGCAGTTGGTTATCATAAAAGATATAGTACAGGCATATAACATTCCTATTTTTGAAAAAGAAGGATACGAAGCAGACGATATTATTGCAACTATCGTGAATAAATTAAAAAATAACCCGCTTCTTATTTTTATAGTTACTGCGGATAAAGACGTGTTGCAACTGGTGGAAAATGGAATCTGTGTTTACAACCCTTACAGTAAAGATAATCCGATTTATGACCTTAAATATGTACACGAGAAATTTGGAATTATGCCTCAATTTATACCTGATTTTCTTGCCTTAACCGGTGATGATACCGATAACATTCCTGGGATTAAGGGAATTGGGGAAAAAACCGCAAGGCAACTTTTGGATAAATTTCATTCCCTCGATAATCTTCTTTCTCAAAGCAATAAGATAGCTAATGATATTCTGCGTAAAACAATAGAAACTGAGAGAGAAAGAATCGTTTTAAACAGGAAGCTTGCTCTTTTAAATAGAGACGTTCCTTTAGAATTCAACTTTGAAGAAATGAGGGTAAGTTCCCCCGATAAAAATAGACTCTTATGTATTTTTAAAGAATTGGAGTTTAAAAATTTACTTAAGGAATTAATAAAAGATGAAGTCCATAAACCAGAAGCAGAGATTTTGGAAATAACAGATAGAAAAGGTTGGAATTCTTATTTGAATATTATCAGAGAAAAAGGAAAATTCTCCTTTATCCTGGATATGGAAGAGCATTCTGTTTTGGGTGGCGTCTATGTTTATTATGGAGAAAAGATATTATTTATAAATCTAGATAAGAAAAATTCAGAGCTTACCATTGAAGATATTTCTTGTATTTTTTCCGATGCTTCTTTAGTTAAGATATGTCATGATTTAAAACGAATAAAACCCTCTCTTGAGGGAAACGGTATTTTGATAAAAGGTTATGTGTTTGATATTATGCTTGCGAGTTATCTTTTGAACCCTTCAGCTAGTGATTACACAGTTGAAAATATTGCTTTAGATTATTTAAATGTTTTGCCTCCTTTGGCTTCGCAAAAATTTTCAGAAGGAATTTATAGCAAGGAAACAACAAAGATTATCTTTGCACTTTTTGGTATATTAGAACAACAACTTAAAGAAAAACAGCTTTTAGACCTTTATTTAAACCTGGAACTTCCCCTTGTAGATGTTTTGTGTTCTATGGAGAATAAAGGAGTTTTTATAGACCTTAATTTCTTGCAGAATCTTTCCCAGGATTTAAGGAAAAGAATTGAAGAAATAAAAAGAGAAATTTTTCACATTGCGGATGAGGAATTTAATCTTGATTCTCATTTGCAGTTACGTAAGATTCTTTTCGAAAAGCTTAAACTTCCGGTAATAAAAAGAGTTAAAACTGGCCCTTCTACCGATGAAGAAGTTTTGGTTAAGTTGTCTGATACTCATCGGCTTCCCCAGTTAATTTTAGAATACAGAGAGGTTGCCAAGTTGAAATCGACCTATGTAGATGGTTTTTTCGCCTCCATAAACCCCAAGACGGGCAGAATACATTCTAACTTTAGCCAAATAAATACTGAAACAGGGAGATTGAGTTCGAGTAACCCTAACTTACAGAATATTCCTATAAAAACCGATTTTGGTCGCCAGATTCGCAGAGCGATAACAGTTCCGGACAAGGAATATTTGCTTCTGTCTGCAGACTATTCTCAGATAGAATTGAGAATCTTAGCGCATCTTTCAGGGGACAAAACCTTGGTAGATGCTTTTAATAATGGAGTAGATATCCATACTCATACTGCTTCCACTATTTTTTCTCTTCCCATGGATAAAATTACTTCCCAGATGCGTAGTTTTGCTAAGACAATCAATTTTGGGATTTTGTATGGGATGAGTCCTTTTGGGTTAGCTAAAGAATTGAACATCGACTTAAAGGAATCAGAGCGTTTTATAGAAGCATATTTTATGCGTTATGCAGGGGTAAAATCCTACATAGAAGAGAAAATTAAAGAGGCGCGGGATAAGGGCTATGTAACAACCATGCTTAATCGGAGAAGGTATATTCCGTATATCAATAGTCCAAATCAAACCTTGAGACAGCTATCAGAAAGGATAGCGATTAACACTCCTGTTCAGGGTTCAGCGGCAGATATTATTAAGTTAGCGATGTATAGAATATATAAAGAAATTTCTAATCGTGGGTTAGAAGCATCTATCATCTTACAGATACATGATGAACTTCTTTTTGAATTCCATCAAAGATTTATCGTTGATTTGTTAGAAATAGTTAGAAAAGAGATGGAAAATGTGATAAAATTAAACATTCCCTTAAAAGTCAGTATGAAAACTGGTCATAACTGGTTAGAGATGCAAGAACTGAATATTCATTAGGAGTTAAGAAGAAAGAAAGGAGGACAAATTGGCAGAAAGTCTAAAAGTTTTGTATGTGGCAAGTGAAGTAGAACCTTTTGCTAAGACAGGAGGATTGGCAGATGTAGCCGGTTCTTTACCTATTGCGATGGGAAAATTAGGGGTGGATATAAGGGTGGTTATGCCCCGTTATAAGAACATGAAGGCAAATGGTAATAAAGGTTTTCTGAGTAATAATGTGATAGTCTATTTTGTTAATCACCGTGAATATTTTAATAGAGATTATCTTTACGGAACTTCTGAAGGTGATTATCCTGACAACTTGGATAGATTTGCGTATTTTTCCAAAGAAATATTTAATATCGCTAAAGAAAACAACTTTGCTCCGGACATAATCCACTGTAACGATTGGCAGACTGCACTGGTTCCGGTCTATTTAAGAACCATTTTTAAAGAAGACCCTTTCTTTAAAAATACTAAAACAATTTTTACTATTCACAACCTTGCTTACCAAGGTATTTTTCCTAAAGAGCAATTTCCTCGTACCGGTTTAGACTGGTCTTTCTTTAATATAGATGGTTTTGAATTCTACGATAAAGTAAATATTATGAAAGGTGGTATAATATTTTCTGACTTTATTACTACAGTAAGTCCTACTTATAGTAAGGAGATACAGACAAAAGAATTCGGTTGTGGTTTAGATGGACTCCTTGCCAAAAGGAAAGATAATTTAGTAGGCATACTTAACGGTATTGATTATAGCATTTGGAATCCTCTTAAAGATACGGTTATACCCTGTAGATATTCTTATAACACCATTCAGAATAAATATGTAAACAAGGAGTATCTTCAGTTAGAAGCGGGTTTGGAGATTAATAAGGATGTTCCTCTTTTAGGGATTATAACTCGTTTGGCTGACCAAAAAGGTTTAGATATTTTGGCTCCGATAATTGAAACTCTCTGTAAGATGGATTTACAATTTATCCTTTTGGGAACGGGCGATAAAGTCTATCATGATCTTTTTGAACAGATTAAAGCCAGATATCCTCGCAAAACATCCATAAATTTAAAATTTGATGCTGACTTAGCAAGAAAGATTTATGCAAGTTCTGATATCTTTCTTATGCCTTCTCGCTTTGAGCCCTGTGGTTTGGGACAGATGATAAGTTTAAAATATGGGACAATTCCCGTGGTAAGGAAAACCGGTGGTTTGGCAGATACGATTATTGACTATGAGCCTCGTTCAGATACAGGTAACGGCTTTACTTTTACTACCTACAGTTCTGTAAGTTTGTTAGAAGCGATAAAACGCACGCTGTCAGTATACAAAGATAAGAAAGCATGGATGCGGTTAGTAAAGAGAGCAATGGATTCAGATTTCTCTTGGAAGGTTTCAGCCCAAAAATATTTAAAACTCTATCGCAATGTTTTAGCATTAACTAATTCCCTCCTTCCGATTTAAGAAATCTTTTTGTCTTTATGATAATTGTGGGAGTCACAGGGAATACCGGCTCAGGTAAAAGTACCGTAGCAAATTTTTTATCACGTCGAGGCGCAAAGGTTATTGATGCAGATAAAATTACCCATCGTTTACTCAATCTGAATACCACCGTTGGTAAAAAAATTCTTAAAGGTTTTGGCAACGATGTGCTAGCTTCTACAGGTTTAATAGACCGTAAAAAATTAGCCAAAATTTGTTTTAGTAATTTTAGAAACTGGCGCCTTCTATGCAAGATTGTCCATCCGGAAGTTTTAAAGATTATAAAGAAAGAGATTAAGAAGGCGCGTAGGCAGGGTTTAGAGTTTTTAGTGATAGATGCTCCTTTGCTTATAGAAAGTGGGTTGGACAAGCTGGTTAATTATGTGATATTAACGAAGGCAAATTTAAAGCAGGCTTGTCAAAGGGCACATTTAAAACTGGGTCTTTCAGAAGAAGAGTTTAAAAGAAGAGTTAAGTTTCAATTGTCTTTCCAAGAGAAATTTCCCAAGTCGGATTTTGTTGTAGACAACACTAAAACCTTAAATTTTACAGAAAGGCAGGTAGATGAGATATGGAAAAGAATAATCAGCAATCAGAGCAAATGAATGAAACAAATAAATCAGAGAGACTGGATATTGCGCGGCTTAAAGATATGAAGATTTCTGAATTAAATAAGTTAGCCAAGGATCTAAATGTTAATGGCGTTAGTGGTTTGAAGAAGCAAGACCTTATTTTTAAAATCCTACAGGGGCAGGCGGAAAGGGAAGGATTTATGTTTGGTGAAGGGGTTCTGGAAGTCCTTCAGGAAGGGTTTGGTTTCTTGCGAAGTCCGAATTATAACTATCTACCTTCACCCGATGACATATATGTTTCTCCTTCACAAATAAGGAAATTTGATTTAAAAACAGGAGACATTGTAAGCGGACAGATTAGACCTCCTAAAGAAGGCGAACGCTATTTTGCCCTGCTTAAGGTAGAGGCAATAAATCTCGGAAATCCCGAGGAAAGAAAGGATAAGATATTTTTTGATAATTTAACCCCTCTCTATCCCCAGAAAAGAATTATTTTAGAAAATGCTTCTGATGAAATCTCCACCAGGATTATTGATTTACTTGCACCCATTGGAATGGGGCAGAGGGGTTTGATTGTTGCTCCTCCTTATAGTGGTAAGACCATTCTTTTGCAAAAGATCGCTAATAGTATTACTAAAAACTATCCAGACATTGTTCTCATTATTCTGCTTATTGATGAACGTCCAGAGGAAGTAACCGATATGCAACGTTCGGTTAAAGCCGAGGTGATCTCTTCAACATTTGACGAACCGGCAGAGAGGCATATTCAGGTAGCAGAGATAGTCTTGGAAAAAGCCAAGAGGTTAGTAGAAAACAAAAGAGACGTTGTAATTCTTTTGGATAGTATGACTCGTTTAGCACGCGCCTATAATACCGTTGCACCTCATAGCGGAAGGGTTCTTTCTGGAGGTATTGATGCCACTGCGCTCATTAAACCGAAACGCTTCTTTGGTTCGGCGCGGTGTGTAGAAGAAGGAGGGAGTCTTACAATTATTGCTACCGCCCTGGTAGATACAGGTAGCCGTATGGATGATGTTATCTTTGAAGAATTTAAGGGGACCGGAAATATGGAACTTCAGCTAAATAGGGAACTTTTCCAGAAGAAGATATATCCTGCAATAGATATCAGTAAATCTGCTACACGAAGAGAGGAATTAATTCTTGACCCGGAAGAATTAAAACGGATGTGGATTTTAAGAAAAGCCTTGCACACCCTTAATCCTGAAGAAGCAATGCAATTTCTTATTTCTAAACTTTCCAAAACCAAGACCAATGCCGAGTTCCTTATGAGCATAAGAACAGAGGATTTTGAAATTTAGAAAAATTAGATTTAAATAAAAAATGCGTTTTGGTCTTTTTATTTTTTATAAGAATTGCATAATAAAAAGATGGTTAATTACCTTAGGGATTAATGGGAAAGGTTTATAATCCAAAACCTGTAAAATTAATTATGGGGATGATTTCCTCCAAAATTGAGCTTTTTGATAAAATAAAGAATGTCTTAGAACAGAAATTTGGTAAAGTGGATTTAGAAAGTGATATTTTCCCCTTTAATAAAACTGATTATTACGAACAAGAAATGGGTAAGGATTTGAAACGCAAATTCTTATCTTTCAAAAAATTGATTAGCCCGGATAAGATTGCAAGAATTAAGATTTTTACCAATAAATTAGAAAAAAGGTTTGCTTTAAACGATAGACGCCAAATTAATTTAGACCCTGGTTATCTCACTGATTCTAAGCTTGTGCTTGCTACGACTAAAAATTATTACCATCGGATTTATTTAGAAAAGGGGATATATGCAGAAGTTACACTCTATTTTAAAAAAGAAAGTTTTTGCTATTTTGAGACGACTTATCCGGACTATCGCACTTTCCCATATATTGATTTTTTCAATACAGTGAGGAAAATATATCTCGGGGAAGTTAAAGATAGTTAAATAGTTAAATAGTTGAATAGAGTATTAGAAAAATTTATTTAACCTTTCAAATAAATTACCATTTAAACAAATCCCGAACGGAGTAAAGGAAGATGTTACCCGATAAGAAGGGATATTTTGGAGATTTTGGGGGAAGATTTATTCCCGAGACGCTTGTTTTTGCCTTAGAAGAACTTGAACATGCCTACAGTAAAGCGAAGGTAGAAAAAGAATTTCAAAGGGAATTAAGTTATTATTTGCGTGAATATGCTGGACGTCCTACTCCTCTTTATTTTGCTAAAAATTTGACAAAATTTTTAGGAGGGGGGAAGATATATTTAAAAAGAGAAGATCTTTTGCATACTGGTGCGCATAAGATAAATAATACTCTGGGGCAAGCTTTACTTACTTTACGCATGGGGAAAAAACGAATTATTGCCGAAACCGGTGCAGGACAGCATGGCGTAGCGGTTGCGACAGTGGCTAGTTTGTTTGGTTTAAAAGGTGTAATTTATATGGGAGAGGAAGACATAAAAAGACAGGCATTGAATGTTTTTCGCATGGAACTTTTAGGGGCAGAAGTAATACCTGTAAGCACCGGAAGCAAAACTTTAAAAGATGCTATAAATGAAGCGTTGAGAGACTGGGTAGGCAATGTGAGAAATACTCATTATTGTTTAGGTTCGGTAGTAGGGCCACACCCTTTCCCAATGATGGTTAGAGATTTTCAGTCGGTAATTGGCAGAGAAACCAAAAAGCAAATTCTGGAGAAAGAGAAGAGGCTTCCTGATTATCTCATTGCCTGTGTAGGTGGGGGAAGTAATGCTATTGGGATATTTTACCCTTTTTTTAAGGATAAACAAGTTAAGTTCATCGGTATAGAAGCAGGAGGTTTAGGACTCTCTTCAGGAAAGCACGCTGCTACTTTAGAGAAAGGGGAGGTAGGGATATTGCACGGAAGTAAAAGTTTTTTTCTTCAGGATAAATCAGGGCAGATTAAATTGGCTCATTCTGTTTCCGCCGGCTTGGATTATCCCGGAGTGGGACCGGAGCATGCTTATTATAAAAAGATTGGTCGGGCGAAATATATTGCGGTTACCGATAGGGAAGCTCTGTTAGGCTTTAAAATGCTTTCAGAAACCGAGGGCATAATTCCTGCTTTGGAACCGGCCCATGCTATCTATTATGCTTCAAAATTGGCCCCTAAGTTGTCAAAAAAAGAGATAATTGTCATTTGTCTTTCGGGAAGGGGGGACAAAGATGTGGAAATAGTATCTAAGATAAGCTCAAATATCACTTAAGATTGTGGTAAGTAACTATCAAAATAATAATGGAAAGCTTAGGATTAAATCATAGATTCAAAAATTCACATTTGCAAAGTATTAATTTCCTAACATCCAAAAATTTTTGTTTTGTGTTATGAGTTTATTTATGGTTTAGAGTTTTAATTTTGAGAGGTAATTTTTATTTTTGCATTTTTTAATTTGTTATATGAATCGCATTGAAATTAAATTCAAGAATTTGAAAGAAAATGGAGAGAAGGCGTTTATTGCGTATATTATGGCAGGGGATCCAGATTTAGAAACAACCTACAATTTAGTTTTAGAATTAGAAGCCTCTGGAGTAGATATTGTGGAATTAGGGGTTCCTTTTTCTGACCCTGTAGCTGATGGGCCAATCATTCAAAAAGCAGGATTACGGGCATTAAGAAAGGGAATAAATTTATCCCATATTCTAAACTTAGTTTCTAAGTTACGCAAAAAAACAGAGATTCCCATTATTTTGATGAGCTATTTTAATATTATTTTTCATCAGAGGATAGAAAGATTCGTCAAAGAATCAAAAAGTAACGGGGTAGATGGCGTAATTATTCCTGACCTTATTCCTGAAGAGGCAAACGATTTGCTAAAGGTAGCTAAAAGATGTGATTTTTATCCCATCTTTTTGGCTTCGCCCACTTCTAATTCAGAAAGGTTAAAAAAAATCGTTAGAGCTTCAGAGGGCTTTATCTATTATGTCTCTTTGACAGGAGTAACGGGTATAAGGGAGATGCTTCCTTTGGGATTAAAGAAGGAAGTTCTGAATGTTAAAAAATTTACCTCTAAACCGCTATGTGTAGGATTTGGAATTTCCCATCCCCAGCAGGTAAGGAAAGTTTTAGAATTTAGTGATGGGGTAGTTGTAGGCAGTGCTATTGTGAGTATTATTGAGAAGAATTTAGGAAAATCTTTCCTCGTAAGTAAAGTGGGAGCTTTCGTGAAATTAATGCTCAACAAATAAACTATCGAATAATTAATTACTATGTTTTCTAATTTTCATGTTCTAATCCTTGCAGGGGGAAGAGGAATAAGGCTTTGGCCAAAATCAAATAAAAAATTTCCTAAGCATACGCTTTCTTTGAATTTCCGATATTCTTTATTACAGAACACCTATAAACGTTTACAGGGTTTTATTCCCGAGGAAAATATTTTCGTAATTACTTTAGAAGAACAGGCTAAAAAAATAAAAAAACAGCTACCTTCCCTGCATAAAGAGAATTTAATCATTGAACCAGAGGGGAAAAACACCCTCCCCGCTATATTGTTAGGAACAATTTGGATAAAAAGAAGATTTCCCCAGGCAATAATCGCGGTTTTACCATCAGACCATTTCATTAAGCCAAAAAGAAATTTTTTAAACGTCCTTAGGAAAGCCAAGGAAGTTGTAGAAAGAAAAGATTGTATACTTACCTTGGGAATAAAACCCAATTATCCTAATACAGACTACGGATACATAAAAATAAAATCAAAAATTAAAGAACTTGCCCAGCATGGTAAAGAGGAATTAGAAATTTACAAGGTAGAAAAATTTATTGAGAAGCCCTCTTTAGAAAGAGCTATTATTTTCTCTAAAGACAAAAAATTCTTTTGGAATTTGGGGATATTTGTTTTTGGAGCAGATAAGATTCTAAAAGAAACAGAAGAATTTTCCCCTCTGGTATACAAAGAGTTTAGTTATTTGGCAAAATTCGCTAATCAGAAAAAATTTAATTTATTACTTAAGTGCATCTACAAGAAAGTCACCTCCATTTCTATAGATAAGGCAATTATAGAAAAATCCCCTTCTGTTTATATGCTCAAGGCAAATTTTTCTTGGCTCGATTTGGGAAGCTGGGAGTCTTTGGCAAGCGTTTTAAGAAAAGATAGAACTGGTAATGTCTGTTTAGGTGAAAATTTTTTGTATAAAACAAAAGATTCAATAATTATCAACGAAGATAAAGGACATCTTGTCGCTACTTTGGGTTTAGATAATCTGATAATTATACACACTCCGGATGTAAGTTTAATTTGCCCCAAATTTAAAACTAAGGATTTAAGAAAGATGGTTCATCTTTTAGAGAGAAATCAAAGAATTAGAGAATACATTTAATTTTACATTGCATTTTGTTTAGTTTTGCGTATATTTATGGGGAGAATTCTGGGGATTGATTTCGGAGAAAGGCGGATGGGTTTAGCGATAAGCGATGAGTTAAAGATTACTGCCCAAGGGATTAATGTTTGGGAAACCAGGAATCAAGATGAGGATCTCTTATTCTTAAAGAGTATAATTAAAAATTATGGCGTAGATAAAATTGTCATCGGGATACCTTTAGATAAATATGGAAAATCAACACAATCTTCGTCGGTATCAGAGTTTATCAATATTTTGCGAAAGAATCTTAATTTACCTATAGAAACCTGGGATGAAAGGTTTACAACATTAGAAGCAGAGAGAATGCTTATCCAGGCAGATGTTAAAAGGAAAAAAAGAAGGCAGGTAATAGATAAAATTTCTGCCCAGATAATATTACAGAGTTACCTTGATTATAATGCAAATATAAAGAATCATAATGAATAACGCATTTTGGTTTTAGCAAATTAATTTACCTATGGCGGCTTACACAAAGATAGAGTTGGAAAATGGGTTGAAAGTTGCCTGTCTCCCTATGCCTAATATGGAATCAGTTTCACTGGGCATCTGGCTTAACGCTGGTGGGAGATATGAAGAAGAATCGCTTTCCGGTGTTTCTCATTTTTTGGAACATCTTGTTTTTCGGGGAACTAAAAAAAGAACTGCGCGTCAGATAAAAGAGTCCATCGAAGGCATCGGAGGCATGCTTAACGCCTTTACCGCAGAAGAAATGACTTGTTATTTTGTGAAGATTCCTTCACGCTATTTAAAATTATCTTTAGATGTGCTTTCGGACATGGTCCTCAGTGCCCGCTTAGATTCAAATGATATAGAAAAGGAAAGGACGGTGATTTTAGAGGAGATAAAGATGTATATGGATTTACCAATGCATTATGTTCAGGAACTGCTTAGTCAACTCCTTTGGCCAAAGCATCCTTTGGGAATGTTCTTGTGCGGGACATTCGAGACTATTTCCACGATGAAAAGAGAAGATATTGTTTCTTATCGGGACAGATTTTATCAGCCCCAGCACATAAATGTGGTTGCTTGTGGAAATCTGGAGAAAGATAAATTTCTTGAATTGGCTAAAAAAATATTTTCTCGAATTAGAAGGGGGGCAAAGATTAATTTTAAAAAAGCAGGGCTAAAACAAAATGGCGTTCAGACAAATTTTACAGAAAAAGATACCGAACAGACTCATGTTGCCTTGGGGGTCCACGGATTACCACGTGGACATCGGGATAGGCATGCACTTACTCTTCTGCATATTATCTTAGGAGCAAATATGTCTTCTCGTCTTTTTCAAGAAGTTAGAGAAAAGAGAGGTTTGGCTTATGAGATTGGGACACATTTGAAAAAGTTTCAGGATACAGGAGCATTCATTGTCAATGCGGGAGTTGAGCATAAAAAAACAAGCCAAGCGATACAGGTAATTATTCAGGAGTTAGTAAAGATAAAAAATAAACCGGTTACTCAAAGTGAATTCAAACGTGCTAAAGAATATTTTACGGGACAATTTTTGTTGGCTTTGGAAGAGACAATGGAACACATGCTTTGGTTAGGAGAGAATGTGGCGATGATGGATAAGGTCTATACTCCCAGTGAGGTTCTGAGAGAATTAAACCGTGTAAATATGGATGACCTTCAACGGGTGGCAAGTAGTATTTTTAAAACAAACGGACTTAATCTGGCACTCATCGGACCGATTTCCGATAAAGATAGAAAAGATATAGTAGAAGCTTTAGTTCTTTAAATACCATATTTATGGGGATAGAAGATGAAAGGTTCAGTGCGTTTATTTAAAATCTTGGGTATAAATCTCGAAATTCATATTACTTTTTTGCTTCTTCCTCTTATCTTTGGCCTTAGTTATGGTTTAAGGGGGATATTTATTATTTTCTTTGTATTTCTCTGTGTTACGGTACATGAGCTTATGCACAGTATCCAGGCAAAGAGGTTTGGGATTAAAGTAGATAATATTATCCTCATGCCTATCGGAGGGGTGGCAGCGATGCGTAAGATGCCAGAGAACCCCCGTGAAGAGTTTATTGTAGCAATATCCGGTCCGCTCTTTAACATCATTTTTGCGCTGGTTTTATTTATTCCTCTGTATAAAATTCTTGGCCCCGAATATTTTTTTACTCCTTCTTTAAATACCTGGCCACAAACCTTTGCCTATGCTTTTTGGATTAATCCCTTGCTGGCATTTTTTAATCTCCTTCCTGCTTTTCCCATGGATGGAGGAAGGGTTTTAAGAGCTTTTCTTGCACAGAGGATGAGTTATCAAAAAGCTACGCGTATAGCAGTTCAATTGGGACATTTTTTTGCTGTTTTGTTTATCTTTTTAGGAATCAGATATAATCATCTTCTTCTCATCGTTATTGCTTTTTTTGTTTATTTTGCTGCTTCTCAGGAAGGAGCACAGGTGGATTTGAGAATGGTTCTAAAGAGGTTTTTTGCTCGGGATATTTTGAACCCCAATTTTATAACCATTTCTCCCCAAACAACCATAAATGAGATTTTAGGGTTAATTTTTCATACTCATCAGGAAGATTTTCCTGTAGTAGATGATTATAGGCTTGTAGGTTTTTTGCCGCGGGGAGAAATAATCTCTGTTTTGCATCAACGCGGAAAAGAGGTTTTAGCCGGTGAAATAATGTGGCATGATTTTCCTCTCGTTAGCCCCGATAATACTCTATACGAGGTTCACAATAAATTAGAACTCTCGGGATTAAGAGCCATTCCGGTGGTAAAAGAAGGAAGACTATTGGGTATTATCAGCGTAGAGGATATAGGAAGAATTTATGGATTAGTGGTTAACAAATAAAATTATAAATTTAAGTTTCAGAACAAAATAAGGAGGTCAAAAGGAATGATTAAGTTTGGAACTGATGGCTGGAGGGCGGTTATTTCTGATGATTTTACTTTTGAAAATGTTGTCCTTGTTTCCCAGGCAATAGCCGATTACTTTAATAAAAGAGCGCAACTGTCCCAGAGAAAAGATGCACCCGAGATAGTGGTAGGTTACGATACGCGTTTTCTTTCCGAAAGTTATGCCCAGATGGTTGCTGAAGTTCTTAGTGGTAATGGAATTAAAGTCTATCTTATTAATAAGCCAAGTCCCACACCGATGGTTTGTTTCTTTATTAAAAAGCACAAACTGTCAGGAGGTATAATTATTACTGCCAGTCACAATCCTCCTCAATATAACGGAATAAAAATAAAAATGGATTATGCAGGTCCTGCGGAACCAGAGGTTACAAAGGAGATTGAGTCTTTTATCGGCCAAAGTAAGATTAGGCGAATTAATCAAAAGGAAGCTATAGAAAAAAAACTCCTTGAACTAATTGACCCTTCTCAAGAGTATGTAAAATTTTTACGCAGTTATTTAAATCTTTCACTCTTAAGACGCAGAAGTTACCGTATTCTTGTAGATGTAATGTATGGAACCGGAGATGACTTTATCCCGCGGATTTTAAAAGGGACAAAGTGCAAGGTAACGCTTTTACACCAAGAGAGAAATCCGCTCTTTGGGGGGATAAATCCAGAGCCAATACCTAAAAATATGAAAGAAGTGGTTGAAAAGATGAAAAAAGGGAAATTTGACCTGGCGATTGTTAATGATGGAGACGCAGATCGTGTTTCCTGTGTTCGTCCCGACGGTAGAATAATTAATGCAGGAGGAGTGCTTGCTTTGATTATTTTACATCTTTTGGAAGATAGAAAGTGGCTTGGAGGAGTGGTTAAGACTATCTCTAATACTACTTTAATCAATAAAATTGCTCAAAAATATAATCTTAAGTTGTATGAAACAGCAGTCGGTTTTAAATATGTTGCAAAGATTATGCGGGAAGAAGATATTTTGGCCGGGGGGGAGGAATCTGGAGGAATTGGAGTAAAACACTACCTTCCAGAAAGAGATGGGATGCTTACGGGATTGCTTATTCTGGAAATGATGGCTTATCGGAGGAAGTCTATAATCGAGATAATGAACGATATAGATAGGGAATTTGGTAAGTTCTATTATGTTCGCGAAGATATACATTATCCCCAAGAGCTTAAAAATAAATTATTCTTAGTATTAAAAGAAAAACCCTTTGAAAACATTCTCGGTAAAAAGGTTTTAGAAGTAAAGGATTTTGATGGAATAAAATTTATTTCTGCTGACGAAAGCTGGCTACTCTTTAGGCTTTCAGGAACTGAACCTATTTTAAGGATATATGCAGAAGCCCATACACAGAAAAGAGCAGATATGTTACTTAAATTCGGCAAGGAATTCGCCTTGAACCTCTAAACATTTTGCAGTGGGGTTGTCTGGTTTTTAAATAAGGCCACAAACCTAACGAGCTTAACGAGTAAAACGAAATAATGAATATTTCTTTAATCCGCAACTTCTGTATCATTGCTCACATTGACCATGGTAAATCTACTTTGGCGGATAGATTTCTTCTCCATACAGGAGCAATTAATGAAAGAGAATTTCATAATCAGATGCTTGATGATATGGAGTTGGAACAGGAGAGAGGTATTACTATTAAAGCTTCCGCAGTAAGAATTAACTACAAATCTAAGGATGGCAACACCTATTGTCTTAATTTAATTGATACTCCCGGCCATGTCGATTTTTCTTTTGAAGTAGCCAAAAGTCTATCCGCCTGTGAAGGAGCAATATTGGTAATAGATGCTGTCCAGGGAGTAGAAGCACAGACCGTTGCCAATCTTTATCTTGCCCTCGAACATCATTTAAAGATTATTCCCGTGATAAATAAAATAGATCTGAGCAATGCCGAACCGGTTAAAGTAGAAGAACAAATTCGTAAGATTTTAAATTTAAAAGAAGAGCCGATAACCTTTGCTTCTGCCAAAGAAGGTATTGGTGTAGAGGAAATTCTTGAACGCATTGTTAGAGAAATTTCTCCCCCCACAGGGGATAAGAATTCTCCTCTTCAGGCATTGATTTTTGATTCTTCTTTTGATAATTATAAAGGAGTGGTAGTTTATGTACGTTTGGTTAACGGCTTTCTCAAGAAGGGGATGAAGGTGATGTTGATGGGAACAGGTAAGATTTACGAGGTTCAAGAGGTAGGCGTGTTTCAGCCTCGCCCCGTGAGCGTGGAGGAATTATCCGCGGGGGAAGTGGGCTATTTCACCGCTAATATCCGTCAGCCTAAAGAAATAAATGCAGGTGAAACAGTTACTTATGTAGATTTTCCTGCAAAAGAACCTTTGCCTGGATATCGCAGTATGCATCCGATGGTATATTGTGGAATTTATCCAGTTAATCCCAAAGATTTTCCTCTTCTTCGTGAAGCGGTGGAAAAGTTGAAATTGAACGATGCCAGTTTTATTTTTGAACCAGAATCTTCTTCTTCCCTTGGTCCGGGTTTTCGTTGTGGTTTCTTAGGTTTACTGCATATGGAAATAGTCCAGGAACGTTTAGAACGGGAATATGGTTTGAATTTAATTCTTACCACTCCTTCAGTAAAGTATAAAATAAAAACCCGCAAAGCGGAAATTATGGAAGTGGATAATCCTTCACTTTTCCCGTCTTCCGTGAATATTGCCGAGATTTATGAACCATATGTTAAAGCGCATCTTATTATTCCCCAAGATTTTTTAGGGTCCATAATGGAATTTGCTCTTTCTCGTAGGGGAATTTATAAATCCACAGAGTACTTAGGTGATGGGAGGTGTAGGTTGGTTTATGAAATTCCCCTTTCTGAAATAATTGTGGATTTTTACGACAAAATAAAGTCTATGACCCGTGGCTATGGTTCTCTTGACTATGAGTTCACTGATTATCGTGCTACCGAACTGGTGAAGTTGGATGTTCTTGTTAATGGTAAACCCTGCGATGCGCTTTCCAGTCTGGTGCATAAAGATAAAGCCCAGTTAAAGGCGCGTAATCTTGTAACCCTTCTTCGGCAGCTTATTCCCCGTCAATTATTTGAGGTGGTGATTCAGGCTGCCATTGGTAGCCATGTGGTGGCAAAAGAACGGATTCCCCCTTTACGTAAGGATGTAACTGCTAAATGTTATGGCGGAGACATAACCCGTAAAAGAAAGCTCTGGGAGAAACAAAAAGAAGGCAAAAAGCGCTTGAAACAATTTGGAAACATCGAGATTCCGCAGGAGGCTTTTATGGCGGTATTGAAACTGACATAAGTCTATTGACAGGAATGAGAAAAAATAATATACTACATAAAAAAGAGATGAAGAAGACAAAGTTACATAAGGACATAGTCTTACATAAAAAGCCTGTTTTGGAAAGCCCTTTTCTTATTGCCTCTTGGCCGGGTATGGGTGAGGTAGCGATTAAGGCAGCGCATTTTCTAAAAGATAAACTGAAGGCAGAAGATTTTGGGATGATTCTTCCCAAGAACTATTTTAATCCCATTGGAGCCTGGGTAGAAGGGGGGAGAATACAACCGACACAGCTTCCTCAGTCGCGTTTTTACTATTGGAAGAATCCTAAGAAAACAAATGACTTAATATTCTTTCTCTGTGAAGCACAGCCTTCTTTAGAAAAAGGTTATGCCTTTGCTGAACGTGTTGTTGAGTTGGCTAAAGAGTTTGCAGTCAAGCGTATTTTTACCTTTGCTGCTCTTCCCCAACCGATAGACCATACTCAGGAACCCGAGGTCTGGGTGACCGCTACTTCTCAGGCAATATTAGAGGAATTTAAAGATTATAAAGTAAAGTTTATGAATTCCGGCCAGATTGCTGGGCTTAATGGGCTTCTTCTCTCTGTGGCAAAGGATAAAAGCGTGGAAGGATTATGCCTTTTGGGTGAAATACCTCTTTACACTATTCAATTAGAAAATCCGAAGTCAAGTCTGGCCATTTTGGAAGTAATGCAGGAAGTTCTTGATATAGAAATAGATTTGAATGAACTCGCCGGTCGTGCAAGGTCTATGGAAGAGGAAATTGATAAACTGGTGGAATATTTGAAAACAGGAATGACCGGTGTTGAAGGTATTACAGATGAGGATATCGAGAAACTTAAAAAGGGGCTTTCTTCCTTAACCAAACTTCCCAAATCTGCGCAGGAGAAGATCGAACGCCTTTTTGAAGAGGCAAAAAAAGATATTTCTAAAGCAAATGAATTAAAGAAAGAACTTGACCGTTGGAATGTTTATAAGGAATACGAAGACAGATTCCTTGATTTGTTTAAGAAACCGGGCAGAAAAGAAGAAAACGCTTGACAATTTAGGTCGATTATTTTAAAATAATTTAAAACAAGGAGGAGAAATGACTCTTACTAAGAAAGACATTGTGTTAAAAATTGCCCAAGATACGGGTGTAAAACAGGTTGCGGTTAAAAAAATCGTGCAGAGAACCTTAGATATGATTGTGGATGCTCTCGCTAAGGGAGAGAAAGTGGAATTGAGGAATTTTGGAGTTTTCAAGGTTAAATCTCGTCGTCCCCGCACAGGAAGAAATCCGCGCACCGGAGTAACCGTTCCTGTACCTCAACGCAAAGTTGCGGTATTTAAAGCAGGAAGGGTTATGAAACAGCGTCTTAAAGGATAGATAGTTTTAAAGCTAGAGTTGGCTTTTTTAAAGATATTTTAAGCAACCCCCTATACTCGTTGGGGGTTTTTATTGCATCTTATTTTATAATAAGATATAATAAAAAAAATGGAAAAATTTACCTACAGAGCACTACGGGGGACAAAAGATATTCTTCCTCCCCAAAGTTTTCTCTGGCGCACTTTAGAGAAGAAAGCGGAAGATATTTTTTCTTTTTATAATTATAAAGAAATCCGCACTCCCATCTTGGAAGAAGTGAAACTTTTTGTGCGTTCAGTAGGTAAGACTACCGATATCGTTAGAAAAGAGATGTTTTCCTTTCGTGACCGCGGTGGGAGGGAAGTTTGTTTACGTCCAGAAGCAACCGCATCCGCGGTAAGAGCTTTCTTGGAAAACAATATTCATCTCTCAGAATCATTAGCTAAATTTTATTATATTGGCCCGATGTTTAGAGCAGAACGTCCCCAGGCGGGAAGGCTACGTCAATTTCATCAAATCGGGGTAGAAGTAATAGGTTCTTACAGTTATGTTGTGGATGCAGAGGTTATTATCCTCTTAGTAAAAATGGTTAAGGAATTTGGTTTGGAGGATTATTTACTAAAGATAAACAGTTTAGGATGCGAAAGGGATAAAGCAAATATTACTAAACAATACCAAAAAGTCCTTGGTAAGCAGAAAAATAGACTATGTTTACTTTGTAAAGAGAGAGTTAAGGTTAATGTCTTAAGAGTGCTTGATTGTAAAGAAGCCAAATGCCAGGAGACCGTTAAATCTTTACCCTCAACCCTTGATTTAATTTGTGGAGATTGCAAAAAACATTTTGAGTCTTTACTGAATACACTTTCTTCTTCGGGTATAAATTATGAAATTCAGCCTCGTATTGTGCGCGGTCTCGATTATTATACCCGTACTGTATTTGAATTAGTTTCTAAACTTCTGGGTTCTCAAGATGCTTTAGCCGCAGGCGGACGTTACGATAATCTCGTTGAGGGTTTAGGTGGTCCATCTTTAGGAGCAGTAGGCTTTGCTTTGGGAATGGAAAGAGCAATACTTGCTTTGGAAAAGACTGGAAAATTTAATATAGCAGATAGTCCTCTTGATGTTTTTTTAATTACTTTAGGAGAAGAGGCAGAGCGCTTTGGTTTTTTACTTATGAGAGATTTAAGAGAAAAAGGAATCTTTATTGATATGGATTATACAGAGAAATCTCTCAAAGCGAAAATGCGCAAAGCAGACAGGCTTAAAGCCAGATTTGTTTTGATTATTGGAGAAGACGAAATTAAAAAAGGTGAGTATATTCTACGCGATATGGTTTCAAGCCAACAGACTTTTCTTAAAAAAGAAAATATAAGAGAGGAATTAGCAAAGAGGTTGAATTCAAATATTTAACCTAAAAATATTGGAATCACGAGGCGCATTGTATTAAGCAAAGGTCAAATATCAAAAATCAAATAGCAAATTTAAAATTTTGAGGCAGATATGTATCGGACACATCACTGTGGTGAACTGAATCTAACCGCGGTAGATAAAGAGGTGATGCTTTGTGGCTGGGTTGCTTCTCGGCGTGACCACGGAAACATCATCTTTATAGACTTGCGTGACCGCGAAGGCATTACGCAGTTAGTTTTTCATCCTCAGACCAATAAAGATGCTTATCAGAAGGCTAAGGATTTACGTAGCGAATATATTATTCAAATCAAAGGAAGGGTGCAGAAGAGGCCCAAAGGGACAGAAAATCCCCGTTTACAGACTGGAGAGATCGAGGTAGCAGTTTCCTACTTAGAAATCATTAATTCTTCGCTTACCCCTCCATTTGAAATCTCCGATGAATTTACTGTTACTCCTTCGGAGGAATTAAGACTTACTTATCGCTTTCTTGATTTGCGAAGAAAGCAGATGCAAACAGCATTAATTCTGCGGCACAAAATATGTAAAGGTTTTCGCGATTTTCTCGATGCAGAAAATTTTATAGAGGTAGAAACGCCAATGCTTACAA
The DNA here is from genome assembly GCA_023819145.1 of Candidatus Omnitrophota bacterium. Taxonomy (NCBI): domain Bacteria; kingdom Pseudomonadati; phylum Candidatus Omnitrophota; species Candidatus Omnitrophota bacterium. The sequence continues at coordinate 132,002 of JAMWCW010000002.1, read as the reverse complement.
AATCTACTCCCGAGGGTGCACGTGATTTTCTTGTTCCTTCACGTCTAAATCCCGGGAGTTTTTACGCCTTGCCTCAATCGCCCCAATTATTCAAACAGATTCTTATGGTTGCGGGTTTGGAAAAATATTTTCAGATTGTTCGTTGTTTTCGTGATGAGGATTTGCGGGCAGACCGTCAGCCTGAGTTTACACAGTTAGATATAGAGATGTCCTTTGTTGAAGAAGAAATAATTTTTCAACTTGTAGAAAGAATGTTTAAGTTTGTCTGGGAGAAAGTTCTAAAAAAGAATTTATCCATACCATTTCCACGTTTGTCCTATGAAGAAGCAATGGATAAATACCATACTGACAAACCTGATATAAGAGATAAAAAAGAAGGTTTTTCTTTTGTGTGGATTATTGATTTTCCTCTTTTTAAATACAATGATACAGAAAAACGCTGGGATTCCGAACACCATCCCTTTACTTCACCCCGCGAAGAAGACATTCCTTATTTAGGAAGTGACCTAGGGCGGGTTAAAGCTCGTTCCTATGACCTTGTAATAAATGGAGTAGAAATAGGTAGTGGAAGCATCCGTATCCATAAAAGAGAACTCCAGCAAAAAATTTTCAATATGCTGGGTATTTCACCAGAAGAAGCGGAGAGAAGATTCGGTTTTCTACTTAAAGCATTTGAGTATGGAGCTCCCCCTCATGGAGGCATTGCTTTTGGAATAGATCGCCTGCTCTCCATTATTCTTGACCGAGAGAGTATTCGGGATACTATTGCTTTTCCTAAAACCCAGAAAGGCGTTTGTCCTCTGACTTTAGCCCCTGATGAAGTTTCCGAGGCACAACTTAAGGAGTTGGGAATAAAGAGAGTTTTGCCCAAGATTTAGAATTTTTCATATATTTCTATGGAGAAGAATATTCAATTTCAAAACATTCAGGAAGCACAGGCTATCTTTGGTAAGTATGACGAGAACATAAAACTCATCGAGGGTTCTTTGAATGTGAGAATAATTGGTAGAGGAGAGTCTGTCAATATTGTAGGGGAAGAACAGGAGATTAAAAAAGCGCTCAGTTTATTTGAAGAACTTTTAGCAGTAGTGCGCAAAGGAGGGATAATTAGAAAACATGAAATAATTTTTTCTCTTCGAGCAGTAAAAGAGGGAAAATCCACGCAAATACAGGATATCTATCTTGACCGTATAGAGGTTTCTTCGAAACGCAGATACATAACTCCCCAGACTAAAGGTCAGAAGGAATATATTGATGCCATCAGGCAACACGACATTGTTTTCTGTATTGGGCCTGCCGGAACAGGAAAAACTTACTTAGCAATGGCTATGGCGGTAAGTTCTTTGCAGAATCAGGATGTTTCGCGCATTATTCTTGTCCGTCCCGCGGTAGAAGCAGGAGAATCTTTGGGATATCTGCCAGGAGATATGTATGAGAAGGTCAGTCCTTATCTCAGACCGCTTTATGATGCCCTTTACGACATGATGGAAGTGGAAAAGATTGAACGTTATATAGAACGGGGAATAATTGAAGTAGTTCCTCTGGCTTATATGCGGGGTAGGACTCTGAATGATTCTTTTATTATTCTTGATGAAGCACAGAATTCCACCCCAGAGCAGATGAAGATGTTTCTTACGCGTTTAGGGTTTGATTCCAAAGCAGTGATTACCGGAGATATTACACAATCAGACCTTCCCACCGGCAAAGAATCGGGATTAATCCAGGCTCAGCATGTCTTGAAAGAGATTGAGGGAATTAGCTTCGTTGTTCTTACAGACGAAGATGTGGTTAGACACGAACTGGTTCAAGAAATAATTAAGGCGTATGCCAGGTTTGATTCATCTAAAAACGTATGAAAAGACTTACTGTTAAGAAAAGTATTTTTTCCAAATTTTTAGAAAGGTATCTTCGTGCTTTTTTGAGTGCATTATTTTTTGTTGCCTTTATTTTGATTTTTTATTCACCTCAAGAGCATTTTGGAAAAGGGTTTAAGGAAGGAGGAATTGCTCCCTATGACCTCTATTCTCCATTGGACATTATAGTTAAAACGGAGATTGACCAAGAAAAGTTAAGGTTAGATAAACAAAAAGCCAGAGAAGGTGTTCTGGAGGTATATGATTATGATGCCAGTAAAACAGAAGATAGGATAAAACTTGCAAAAGATTTTCTTAACCAGATAGCGATTATAAGAACATCTTCCGAAGAATCTCTTCCAAACGATGCCGAAATTTCCCGCCGTTTTTCTGTATCTTTGAATTTGGTAAGAAATCTTATAGAGATAGATAATTTCAATCAAATAGAGAAATCTTTTTTGGAATTGTTAGAGCAGTTTTTCCCCCAACCCCTCATTCCTTATTCCGTTAAACAAGAGTTGTTAAAAGACAATAAGTCCAAGATTCTTATAAGGGATGTGGGGATAAATACTATTACCGAAACCGGCGTTATCTCTATTTCAACCCCTGAAGAAATTAACGCAAGAATGGGAGAGTATTTAGAGAAAAGGGAGCCAGGTTTAATAAAGGCTAAAGGTTATTTAGAGGAACTTCTTAAGTTGGTTATTCAGCCGAATATTTCCTATAATCGTGATATTACGTCGAGATTTAAGACAGAAGCAGAAGAGCGTGTTCGTCCTTTTTATAAAGAGGTTGATATTAAAAAGAATGAATTAATTTTATCCAAGGGGCAGAGGATTACTCCCAAAGAAATAATGATTATAGAACAGGTTAATAAGGAATTGGGCAACATTAATCTTATTTACGACATTGTAAGCGTCGGCATTATTGTTTTGCTTTTGTTTATTCTTGGGGGGCTGTATCTCCGTCGTTACGAACCTTTGATATATGCAAATCTTAATGAGTTATTTTTTATAGAGGTTTTAGTTTTGCTTGCCATTTTGTTAACCCGTATGGTGTACGACAAAGGGCTTTCCCCGCTTTTAACCCCCATTCCTGTAGTAGCCATGCTTATAAGCCTTCTATTATCGGGGAGGGTAGCGATTAAGGTAAACATACTGGTGAGCATTATGATTGTTTTTATTCTTGATTTAAATTTTAAATATACACTGATTTTTCTTGTGGGTGGCATAGGAGGGGCTTTCTTGGTAGAGAAGGCGAGAAGGCGTTCTCATGTTTTAAAAGGAGGTTTGGGAATAGGTCTATTGCAGTTTATTTCTATTTTTGCTTTAGGTGTTTTAGAACAGTTTAATCTTTACGATTTAATAAAAGAAGCAGGTTTGGGATTGCTTAATGGGATTATTTCGGCATTTATTGTTTTAGGAAGTCTTCCCCTTTTTGAATTCTTCTTCCGTCTCATTTCTAATATTACTCTTCTGGAATTATCAGATACAAACCATCCTATTTTAAAAGACTTGATTCTCAAGGCTCCGGGAACCTACCATCACAGTCTTATTGTTGGTAATCTTGCCGAAACAGCCTGTGAAGCTATAGGTGCCAATTCGCTTCTTGCCCGCGTGGGAGCATATTATCACGATATAGGGAAAATAGAAAAAGCAGAATATTTTAATGAGAATCAACCTCATCCGTATTCTAATAAACATACGAAACTCACGCCGGAATTAAGCAGCATGGTTATTATTAACCATGTTAAGGATGGCTTGGAGAAGGCAAGAAGGCATAAATTAAATCACAGAGTTGTTGACTTTATTGCCCAGCATCATGGAACGAGCAAGGTTTACTATTTTTATCAGCGGGCAATTTTGAGAGGAGAAGAAGAAAAAGAGATTGATGAAACACGTTTTCGTTACCCCGGACCACTTCCTCAGACTAATGAGACAGCGATAGTTCTTCTTGCTGACTCAGTAGAAGCAGCGTCTCGTGCTCTCGACGAACCAAATCCTGCCAGTATTCGTAATCTGGTAAAAAAAATCTTGAATGATAAATTTGTCGAAGGTCAACTTAATGAATGCAATCTCACGTTGCGCGACCTAAATAAGATCAGCGAATGTTTTATCAAAGTATTATTAGGAATATTTCATACAAGAATAAAATATCCCGAAGTAGTTCAAAATGGAAATAAAGGTAGTAAAAACAATAAATAAAAGACTTCCGTTTTCGGTTTCAGAAGTAGAGGAAAAAACGCTTAAAGTTTTAGATTTGTTAAAAATAAAAGACGGGGTTTTGGATGTAGTTTTAGTAAGTGATGTTTTTATAAGACGCCTCAATCGCCGTTTTTTAAAAAAGAACAATTATACCGATGTGCTTGCTTTTGGTGAAGCTTTTGATAACCAGGGGCATAAACGGAAAAATATTTTTGGAGAAGTGATTATTTCTGTAGACGCTGCTAAGCGTTTTGCTAAAAGATATGGGCAAAGAACAGAGAGAGAATTTTACCTATATTTAATTCACGGCATATTGCATCTTTTAGGATATAATGACCATACGTTAAAACAGCGTAAAACAATGGAAGAACTACAAAACGTTCTTCTCTCCCGTATTATACCTAATGAGAAATAGTAATTTAATCGAAAGTTTTAATCGGGCTATAGAAGGGTTTTTACATACCTTGCGGTTTCAACGCAATATGCGCATACATTTTATAGTTGCGGGTTTAGTCGTTGTTTCTGCATTATACTTAGATTTTACTCGTTTGGAGTTGGCCTTGCTTGTAACTATTGTAACTTTTGTGCTTTTTGCTGAGATGTTAAATACAATTGTAGAATCATTACTGGACATATATAAAAAAGATTCCGACAACTTAATAAAGACGATTAAGGACATATCTGCTGGTTCAGTTTTATTAGCTTCAATTTTGGCGGTAGGAGTAGGTTATCTTCTTTTCTTTAACCGCGTCCATTTACCCTTAGATTCTGTTCTGGTAAGGATAAAACAATCAGAATGGCATATTAGTCTTATTATCTTAATTCTGCTGTTCTTTTTGGTTGTAACTATAAAATACTATTTTCGGCGTGGAAGTCCTTTGCGAGGAGGGATACCCTCCGGGCACAGTGCTTTTGCTTTCTCGGTCTGGACGATTACTTTTCTTTTGCAAAAGAACAATATAGTGAATTTTCTGGTTTTTCTTCTGGCAGTCCTTATTGCGCGGAGTAGAATAAAAACAGGTATTCACAATATTTACGAAACAGTTATAGGGGCAATTTTGGGAATTGTAATTACCATTTTGATTTATCAATTAATGACTTAAAATGGAAACTTTAATACGTAAATTAAGAAATAATTTTATCAGTGGTCTTATTATTCTGTTTCCTTTAGTTATCAGCTTTTTATTTATACGCTTTTTATACTTTAAGCTAGACCAAATCATTCTTGAACCAGGGATAAAATACCTTTTTAAATTCTTTCCTTATACTTATTTAGTTCCTCTTTTTAAAATTTTTATTTTCATTCTTGTAATTCTCATTATTTCTTTACTAGGTATTGCCACAAAAAATATCTTTGGACGGCGTTTTCTATTTTCTTTAGAACACTTTCTTTCACGTCTTCCTTTAATTGGTAAAATTTACAGCGGTACGAAGGAAATTTCGGATGCTTTATTGTTGAGTAAAAAGGGGGCGTTTCGCAAGGTAGTGCTGGTAGAATTTCCCAAAGATGGTTCTTATGCATTAGGTTTTATAACTTCGGAGACAAAGGGAGAAATTCAAAAGAGCACAAAAGAAGAGGTGGTAAGTGTTTTTATTCCGACAACCCCCAACCCCACGAGCGGTTTTTTGCTCTTTGTCCCTATAAATAAAACAATTCCCTTAGACATATCCGTAGAAGAGGGGATAAAACTAGTGATATCTTTTGGTATAGTATCACGATGATACGGAAAGCCGAAGCCTTGGTTTTAAAAAGATGTGAATTTCGCGAAACAAGTTTTATCCTTACACTCTTTACTAAAGATTTTGGGAAAATAAATGGCTTAGCAAAAGGAGTACGTGTTTCCCCACCTAAATGGAGGACTAGTTTTCCTCTCTTCAGTTATAACACCGTAGTTTTCTATCCTCGCCGTGGACTTAATCTTATTACTGATGCAGAACTACTTAAAGATTTTGGTGAAAAATTTTCAATCTTAAATAGACATATATTTGCTAGCTATCTGGTAGAACTGATAGATTTGTTTATGCCCTTAGAGGAGAAAAATGAGCGTATTTTTGAAATGCTTTTAAAAATTTTCACACTTATCGGAGATGCAGAAGACCTGGAACGCATAGTGAGAATATTTGAGATAAAACTTCTTCAATTGACGGGATTTTCACCGCGTATTGATAATTGTATTAGATGTAAAAAACCCATTATAAAGTCTGCTTATTTTAGCCATAGAAATGGGGGGCTTCTTTGTAAACATTGTGCCTTAGAAGACGGTAATTCCTCTTTTATTCAACCGGGAACGATTTCTACTTTGAAACACATACTGAGCGGTTCTGAAGAAAATCTCTTTTCTCGCCTCAGAATGGGCAGGTTAATTCGGGAAGAATTGCGGTTAGTTTTAGAAAAATTTCTAGTTTACCATCTGGAGAGGGTTCCGCGTGCTTACGAATTAGCCCCGAAGGCGTAAAGCGCTTGCTTATTTATAGATTTTATGTTAAAATTTTAAACCTATGTCGGAAGTAACGATAGAAAAGATTGTTTCTCTCTCTAAGCGTCGAGGATTTATTTTTCAGAACAGCGAACTTTATGGCGGGTTGGCGAGTTCTTGGGATTATGGACCGTTGGGGGTCGAGTTGAAAAAGAATATTAAAGACGCTTGGTGGAGAGCGATGGTTTATGAAAGAGATGATGTTTTTGGGCTTGATTCTGCGATTTTAATGCATCCGCGGATATGGGAAGCTTCCGGCCATGCCCAGAATTTTGCAGACCCTTTTCTCAGTTGTTCCCATTGTGATAAATATTATCGTCAGGACAATCCTGAGATTGTAAATGGTCTTTGTCCTTCCTGCGGAAAACCTTTGTCGGGAGAGGTTACTTACGCAAATTTGATGTTAAAGACGCATCTCGGCCCGATAGAAGAAACTGCTTTAAAAGTCTTTCTGAGGCCTGAAACTGCTCAGGGAATCTTTGTAAATTTTGCCAATATTCTTGCCGCCAAACACCCTAAACTTCCTTTTGGCATCGCTCAGATAGGCAAAGCATTTCGTAATGAAATTACGACAGGAAACTTCACTTTCCGTTCTCGCGAATTTGAACAGATGGAATTGGAATATTTTGTCCGTCCCGAAGAAGATAAAGAATATTACGATTTCTGGATTCAGGAACGTTTTAACTGGTATATAAGACTGGGAATAAACAGAGATAATCTACGTTTACGGGAACATGCCGAAGATGAACTTGCACATTATGCTAAAGCCTGTACCGATATAGAATATCATTTTCCCTTTGGTTGGATGGAGTTAGAAGGGATTGCTAACCGCACCGATTTTGACCTGCGCCAACACAGTAAATTTAGCGGTATAGAACTTTCTTATTTTGATGAGCAAAAGCGAGATATTTTTTTTCCCTACATCATTGAACCATCGGGAGGGGTTGACCGTTCGCTACTTGCTTTTCTTATCGATGCTTATCGGGAAGAGAAAGTGAAAGGAGAGAAAAGGGTTGTTTTAGGATTAGATAAAAAACTAGCTCCCATTAAGGTCGCAGTTTTGCCTTTACTAAGCAATCGGTCGGAAATAGTAGAAATGGCAAGAAAAATATATGAAGATTTACGTGCGTATTTTGTGGTTACCTATGATGATACAGCCAGCATTGGTCGGCTTTACCGCCGTCAGGATGAGATAGGCACTGTTTATTGTGTAACTGTAGATGTTCAATCTCTCGTTGATAAACAGGTTACGATAAGAGATAGAGATACAATGCTTCAGGACCGTATTTCCATAGACAAGTTAAAAGAGTATCTAGATTCTAAATTTAATATTGGCTAAAGCTGTTTTGTTCAGTTCTTTATGTGATGTGCATTTTTGTTTACCGGAATTGACGAAACTAACAAACACAACGAACCTAACGAACAAAACGAACACACCAGAGTTAACGTAATTTTTAGAAAGGAGGGGTTTTCTAACGATGAGTAAGAAATATGTTTACTTTTTTGGAGGAGGTAAAGCTGATGGAAATGAGAAGATGAAAGAACTCTTAGGAGGTAAGGGAGCAAATCTCGCGGAGATGGCAGGGCATCCTGACTTAAAACTTCCTGTTCCTCCGGGTTTTACTATTACAACCGAAGTCTGCACTTATTATTATAAGCATAAAAAGAAATATCCTGAGGGGCTGAAAGAACAGGTCGATAAAGCTATGCGGAATATAGAGAAACTTATGGGTAGGAAATTCGGAGATTCGCAAAATCCTTTACTTGTTTCTGTGCGTTCGGGAGCAAGACGTTCTATGCCGGGTATGATGGAAACAGTGCTCAATGTTGGACTAACCGAGAAAACCATTCCCGGATTGATTAAACAAAGTAAAGGAAATGAACGTTTTGTTTATGATGCCTATCGCCGACTTCTTATGATGTATTCAGACGTGGTAATGGAAAAGGCTCAGGGTATTGAACCCGAAAGTGAAGAGTTGGGTATTCGCAAACAGTTAGAGAGGATTATGCAAGATTTAAAGAAAGCAAAAGGAATTAGCTCCGATACCGACTTAGATGCTGAAGACTTGAAAAAGTTATGTTCTCTTTTCAAGGCAAAAATAAAGGAAGTCCTTAAAAAAGATTTTCCTGATGATCCCAATGTTCAACTCTGGCAGGCAATAGGTGCAGTTTTTGCTTCTTGGAATGGAAAGCGAGCCGTAGCTTATCGTAAAATCGAACATATTCCTGATGATTGGGGTACTGCTGTAAATGTTCAAACTATGGTTTTTGGAAATTTAGATGATACTTCTGCTACGGGTGTAGCTTTTACCCGTAATCCCGGCAATGGTGAGAACCAATTCTACGGAGAATATCTCATTAATGCCCAAGGAGAAGATGTGGTCGCGGGCATACGTACCCCCGCTCCCCTAAATGAATATTCACGGAGTGAGTATAATCGTCATTTAAAGACCCTAGAAGAAGCGATGCCTAAACTTTACCAACAACTTTTTCAGATTCAGAAAAGGTTGGAGAAACATTATCGGGATATGCAGGATATTGAATTTACAATCGAAAAAGGAAGGCTTTTTATCCTTCAGTGTCGTGTGGGTAAGCGTAATGGATTAGCGGCGGTAAAAATGGCAGTCGATATGTATAAAGAAAGATTGATTACTAAAGAAATGGCAGTTTATCGGGTTACACCCCAGCAGTTGGATGAATTACTTCACCCTATAATTGACCCCAAAGAAGAAGCAAAACGCAAGCCTTTGGCTAAAGGACTTCCTGCTGGTCCCGGAGGAGCAATGGGACAGGTGGTTTTTTCCGCTCAGGAGGCAGTAAATTGGGTAAAGGAAGGGAAGAAGGTTATTCTTGTTAGAGAAGAAACCAATCCCGAAGACGTAGAGGGAATGCGTGCTGCGGAGGCAATTCTCACTGCTCGCGGAGGAATGACTTCTCACGCTGCTCTGGTTGCCCGCGGTTGGGGAAAATGTTGTATTGTAGGATGCGGAGAGATAGAGATAGACTATGAAAAGAAAGAATTTAACGTGGATGGTAAAACGATTAAAGAAGGTGATTGGATTACCCTTAACGGAACAAAAGGATACGTTTACGAAGGAAAGCTTGCGATGATTGACGCCTCTAGTGAGAACGAACTTCTTAACAGTTTTCTTAAAATCTGTGATAAGGTGAGGAGATTAAAAATCCGTACCAATGCAGATACCCCTGAAGATGCTAAGCGCGCTCGTTCTTTTGGGGCAGAGGGGATTGGGCTTTTCCGCACCGAACATATGTTTTATGGAAAAGGTTCAGAAATTCCACTCTTTATTTTAAGAAAGATGATAATTTCCCGTACAGAAGAAGAACGGCGTTCTGCTTTGCAAGAACTGTTTCCTTATATGAAGGAAGATATAAAAAATACCCTTCTTGCGATGGAAGGACTTCCGGTAACCATCAGACTTATTGATCCGCCTCTTCACGAATTCGTTCCTCATCAGAGAGAACAATTGGAGAATTTAGCCAAAAGTTTAAACATCTCATTTGAAGAATTAGAGAAGAGAGCGGATGGTCTAAAAGAGTCAAATCCGATGATGGGGCATCGGGGGGTGCGTTTGGGCATAACCTATCCCGAGATTAGCGAGACACAGATAAGGGCAATTTTTGAAGCCTCTTGTGAATTGATAAAAGAAGGTAAAAGAACTTATCCTGAGATTATGATACCCGTAGTTTCAGATATGAAAGAATTTGTTCATCAATTTGAGATTGTGAAACGAGTTTACAAAGAAGTCATTACCAAATTTAATGTCAAAAAGATTGACTATTTGGTAGGAACGATGATTGAAATTCCCCGTGCCAGTCTCCTTGCTCACAGGATTGCTGAAGTAGCAGAATTTTTCTCTTTTGGAACTAACGACCTTACCCAAATGGGGTTTGGGTTCTCTCGTGATGACATCGGAGCTTTTTTGCCTGATTATCTGGAAAAGGGTATACTCAACAATGACCCTTTCCAGACCATTGATGAAGAGGGTATAGGTGAACTTATTAGGACAGGAATTGAACGTGGCAGAAGAGTCAGACCTAACTTAAAAGTCGGGATTTGTGGCGAGCATGGAGGTGAGCCACAATCGGTTAAATTCTGTCATCGGGTAGGCATGGATTATGTGAGTTGTTCTCCTTTTCGGGTTCCTATTGCTAAGTTGGCTGCAGCACAGGCGGTTCTTGAGGATGCGAGAAATAAGTAGTAAGGTAAGATATGGAGCCGATTAAAGCTTATTTAAGGGATATAAAGAATGTAGAACGCTTGAGTGCGGAGGAAGAGTTTAAAATTGCCCGACGTGCAAAACGTGGAGATAGAATTGCACGTGATAGGCTTATTCATGCTAACTTACCTCTGGTGATAAATATGGCAAAGAAATACAGCTATTTGGGACTGCCTTTGACTGATTTGATCGAAGAGGGTAACATTGGGTTGATGCGTGCGGTGGCAAAGTTTAATCCCAATAAGGGATACCGTTTTTCTACCTATGCTGCTTGGTGGATAAGACAGTATATAACAAGAGCGATAGCTAATCAGGCAAGAGTAGTGAGACTTCCTGTCTACATGAACGAGATGATTAGTAAGTTGCGAAAGATTAATGAGAAACTTTCTCACAAATTTGGGCGCAAGCCTACGGATAAGGAAATTGCTAAAGAGATGGGAATCTCGGTGCAGAAAGTAAAAGAGATAACGGAACTTTCCGTTCGTTCAAGTTCGCTCGATCGCATGGTCTTACCTGAAGAAAGCTCTACAGAATTTGTTGACCTTCTGGAAGATCTTACTTCAAAGAATGCCATAGATGAACTAGTAAGTTTATTCCATCACGAGAAAATAACTGAGCTATTGGGTATGATGCCTGACAGAGAAAGGGAAATTTTGAGCATGCGTTTTGGTTTTATAGGAGGAGTAACACATTCTTTAAGTGAGGTGGCGAAGAAATTCTCTATAAGCAGGGAAAGGGTGAGACAGATTGAAGAGAATGCGCTCAAAAAGTTACACAAACTACTAACTTCGGAACAAATAAAGAAAATCTCTTATGTAGAAAAAAGACTTAGAGAAGAAGAGAAAAAAGAACTATGTAGACGTAGAGAAAAAGGATTAAAGATAGTTAAAAATAAAAATAAAAATAAAAATAAAAGGGTTTATGGGAGGAGATAATCTTAAAAAATATATTCGTAATATTGCCAACTTTCCTAAAAAAGGAATTATTTTTCGTGATATAACTACGCTTTTAAAAGAACCCTCTATTTTTAAAAAAGTCATCGATATCTTTTATCGGCGTTACAGAAATAAGAACATAGAATTGGTGGTAGCGGTAGAGGCAAGAGGGTTTATCTTTGGTTCGGTATTGGCTTATAAATTAGGGGCGGGGTTTGTTCCTATAAGGAAAAGAGGGAAACTTCCTGCTAAAACTGTGGAGGTTTCTTATTCTTTAGAGTATGGTGAGGATACTCTGTGTGCACATAAGGATGCTGTAAAGAAGGGACAGCGTGTGCTCATTGTTGATGACCTTTTGGCTACTGGAGGGACAGTAAAGGCAGTCACGGAATTGATGAAAAAACTTAATGGGAATATTGTGGAATGTGCTTTCCTCATTGAGCTTACTGCACTCAATGGCCGTGAAAAACTAAAGAAATACCCAGTTTTCTCTTTGATAAAATATTAAAAAGCAATTTAACAATTTATTTCCGCCCCAGTAGCTCAGATGGATAGAGCAGAGGTTTCCTAAACCTCGTGTCGGAGGTTCGAATCCTCCTTGGGGCAATAGAATAATTAAAATTCTGATTTTTGTATTTTAAACTTTGAACCATGGCGATATTTAGAAGACCAAAATATACTCTGGTTAAAGTTGCTAAACGTAAAGAGATTCCTGAGGGGCTCTGGACAAAGTGCGAAGATTGCGGAGAGATTATTTATAATAAGACGTTGGAGGAAAATTTCAAGGTTTGTCCTAAATGCAATTATCATTTTGTGCTCACTGCACCTGAACGCATCAATCTTCTTTTAGATAAAGATAGTTTTAAAGAATTGGATGGTGCGCTTTCTTCGGTTGATGCTTTGGAATTTAAAGGTCCCGTTAGTTATAGTGAGAAATTATTAAAGGACCAAAAGGCTACAGGTCTAAAAGATGCGGTAGTTAGTGGAGAAGGAACCATAGAGGGTAGAAGGACGGTAATGGCGGTTACCGATTCTCGGTTTATGATGGGTTCGATGGGGTCGGTGGTAGGAGAGAAAATTACCCGTAGTATAGAGCATGCGTTGAAAAAAAAATGCCCTTTGATTATAGTTTCCGGTTCAGGCGGTGGTGCAAGGATGCAGGAAGGGATGATTTCGCTGATGCAAATGGCTAAAACCTCTGCGGCGCTTTCTCATTTTCACCGTGCAGGACTATGTTTTATCTCTATTTTGACCAATCCTACGATGGCAGGGGTGCTTGCTTCTTTTGCCAGTTTAGGTGATGTATTGATTGCTGAACCACGAGCTCTCATTGGCTTCACTGGTCCGCGGGTTATTGAACAAACAATTCATCAAGTATTGCCTCCTGGATTTCAACGCTCAGAATTTCTTCTGGAACACGGACTAATTGATATGATTGTGCATCGTCGTGACTTGAAACAAACTTTAATAAATCTCATTGATTATTTTGGCTAAAGGTAGCAAATAATTTAGATAGTTTTTTAGTTAAAAGATTATCAGCGAAGGAGGGATATGGCGCAGGTAAGTTTAAGACATGTGCATAAAATTTTTCCCGGTGGAGTAAATGCAGTAAAAGATTTCAATTTAGGTGTGGAGAGTAAAGAATTCATTGTGATTGTTGGGCCTTCCGGTTGTGGGAAATCTACCACTTTGAGAATGATTGCAGGGTTAGAAGAAGTTACCTCGGGCGAGATTTATATTGGAGATAAGTTGGTTAATGATGTTCCTCCTAAGGATAGAAATATTGCCATGGTTTTTCAAAACTATGCTCTTTATCCTCATATGAGTGTTTACGATAACATGGCTTTCGGTTTAAGATTAAGAGGTTATGCGAAATCCCAGATAAAGGAACGGGTAATGGAGGCAGCGAAGATTTTAGGAATACACCAACTCCTCGGCAGAAAACCCAAAGAGCTCTCTGGCGGAGAGAAACAACGCGGGGCGGTAGGAAGAGCAATTGTGCGTAAGCCTTTAGTCTTTTTGTTTGATGAACCGCTTAGTAATCTCGATGCTAAGTTGAGAGTTCAGATGCGTGCTGAATTGAACAAACTGCATAATCGCCTACAAACAACAATGATTTATGTTACCCATGACCAGGTGGAAGCAATGACTCTTGGTTCACGCATTGTGGTCATGAAGGATGGAATTATCCAGCAGGTAGCCGATCCATTGACCTTGTATAGTCATCCCGTGAATAAATTTGTTGCCTCCTTTATTGGAACTCCTCCGATGAATTTTATTCAAGGAAGATTAGTGGAGCATAATGGCAAATACTTTTTTGATGAAGGTGGATTTAAGGTGAGGATTCTTGAACATATGATTGAAGCTTTAAAGAACTATGTGGGTAAAGAGATTATTTTGGGGATAAGGGCAGAGGACATCTACGATAAATTTTTTACCACCCATTCTACTCCCGAGAATACAATAAATGTCTTGGTGGACATTGTAGAACCAATGGGTTCAGAAATTTATCTCTACCTTAATACAGGTAGAAATATACTTATTGCCCGGATAGGAGGAATAACTCAACCCCCTCAAGTAAATCAGAAGATAGAAGTAGTTTTAGACATGAATAAGGTCCATTTCTTTGATAAAGATACCGAGAAAGCATTGGTTTAAATTATAATGGCATTAAAATGGTCAAGGTTGCTAAACGGCTTTATCGTTCTATTTTCTTCTTTTCTTATTTTTTTTCTCATAGAACGAGAACTTTGGATTCAAGGTCCTGGATTAGAAGATAAAGTGATGGCTTTATTTATTTTGTTTGCACCATTGATTTCCTTTACCGTCTTTACCTTTGGGAATATTTTTGGTTTTTTTTATTTTTTAGTAATTATTCTTTTCAGCCAGAGGTTTCTCCAGTATTATCAAACAAATTACATTCTCCCTTTAATCGGGATAGCTTTTAGTGCCGGAGTTTTATCCGGTATCAAACGCGTGGGGTTTGTTTCCCATATTAAAATTTATAAGGGAAAAATTAATAATTTAAGAAATAGAATTGCTCTTTTATCCGCTGATATCGAGGATAAAAACAAAGTTAAATCAGCACTCACAAAGAGATTTGAGAGATTTTACCGTTTGAAACTCATGGCAGATGAATTTAGCACGACTTTAGATCTGGTCAAGATAATCCAATCGGCAGGTGCAAGAATTGGCGAAATAATCCCTAAAGCAGAAAATGTTCTGATATATTTAGTAGAAGAAGAGGGCATAGAGATAGAGAATCCCAAGGTTGTCTCCTTTTTCTTAAAAACCGATTACGGCCCTCAGGATAGAGAATTACAGCTTGATATATTTGACCGTTGGCTACTTAGAGAGAAAGGCAATTTAATAGTTAACGATGTCCAAAAGGATTTTCGTTTTTCTTCCGCGGTAGAAGAAACTAAAAGAGATTTTCGTGCTCTGCTTGCCTGCCCTTTAAGTTCTGAAGATAGATTATTGGGGGTGGTGCGTTTAGAATCTTCTTTGCCAGCCAGTTTTACTCCTGACGACTTAAGAATGTTGGATATTTTTTCTGATTTGGTGTCGGTAGGAGTAGAGAATGCCTATCTTTATCAGAAGACAGAGGAGTTAGCTAAACGCGACGGTTTAACTAATCTCTTTTTACCCCGATATCTTTATAGCCGTTTAGAAGAATTAATGGTTAAATCAAAAGAATTTTCTGTTTTAATACTGGACCTTGATTATTTTAAAGATTACAATGACCGTTATGGGCATATTGCGGGAGATATTATGCTTAAGAAGATAGCAAGGATACTTAGTTCTAATATTACCCAGAATGATTTTGCAGTGCGTTATGGTGGAGAGGAATTTTTGGTGGTTTTGGGAGATTCAGGAAAAGAAAGAGCAATCAGATTTGCCGAAGAAATAAGGGAAAGAGTGGACAGAGAGATTTTTTACCTGCGTCGGGAAGCAACGCATGTAACTATTTCTATAGGAATAGCAATTTATCCCTATGATGGTAAAACCAAAGAGGAAATTATACATAAAGCAGACGAGTGTTTATATTCTGCTAAAGCACAAGGAAGAAATCGTATTGCTTACCGAGGGATAAAATGAGCTACGGCATATTTTTAATTCCCATTCTTTTCTTGTTGAATTTTATTGTGCGGGGCAAGAAGATTTTTCTTATCACTGCCATATTTTGTCTAGTCATTTTATTTTTAGAATTTATGCCCAATAGAAAGGTAGAGGGGGGTACGTATTTTTTAAGCCTCTCTCTTGTATTATTTACCTTTCCCGTCTTGGTAAACAGATTTGAGAAAATGTCTCTTAATTTTTCGGAAGAAGCGGAGAAAGAATTTCTCCATTTAGAAGTTGTTTGTAAGGATATGGAGAAAAGAATTGAAGATGTCGAAGTTACAATTAGGAATTTAGAAAAAGACAATTTTACGATGTTAGATTTATATGAAATAACCAAGGAGATGTCCGGAGTTCTTTCTTTTGAAGACATATTTAGATTCCTTCAGAAGACTTTGCGAAAAAATTTTTCTTTTGAGAAAGGTTTTCTGGTTATATTACGCCATAATTTTAGTGCGTTGGAGATAGATAAGATATATGAAATTTCCTCACTTTTTACGGATGATTTAAAGGAAAGTTATCTTTCTCGTAGGGAACACTATAAAGTTCTGGAAAGAATCTACCGTGAAAGAGGCTCTTTTTATCTGGATAAGGATGACGATGATGTTAAACGGCGTTTCGGTATAGAAGTAGATGTTCCTTTTGCCGTTTCTGCTTTGCATTCGGGAAATACCGTAATTGGTTTTTTGCTTTTAGAAGGTCTAAAAAAGGAAGATTTTTCCAAATTTACCATCTTCTCCACGCAAATATCTCTGGAATTAAGAAAGGTTATTCTTTACGAAGAGATAGAAAAGATGGCAACGACGGATAGTCTTACGGGGCTCTATGTGCGTAGAGAGATAATTAAATCTTTTGAAGAAGAACTGGGGAGAGCTAAAAAACATAAGATGTTTCTTAGTTTTCTTATGATTGACATTGACCATTTCAAAAATTGCAATGACCAATACGGCCATCTTACCGGTGATTACGTGTTGCGAGAGATAGCACGGATATTGAGGACAAATTTGAGAGAGATTGACCTTATTGGTAGATATGGAGGAGAAGAGTTAACAGTGCTTTTGCTCAATACGGCTGAGGAAGAAGCAAAGATAGTTGCCGAGAGGATTCGTGAGGCAGTAGGGAAATATCCCTTCAAAGCCTATGGAGAAAAGTTTAATGTTACTGTCAGTATAGGAGGGACGGTTTTCCCAAAAGATGGCGAATCGGTAATACAATTGGTTGCTAACGCGGATAAGGCTTTATACTTTGCTAAGAACCACGGACGTAATTGTGTTATATTCTATGACGAGATTAAATAGGCAAAGGTATTTATACTTATTGCTCTTAAAATTTCAACTTCCTCATTCTTAAGATGAAATATTATATTGGAATAGACATCGGAGCAACAAAGGTAAAATTAGGAATTTTAGATAATAAGCTTAAAATTATCAAACGCTCCGAGTTAGATACCCATTGCTATCTTGAAAAATCTCGTCTTATCTTTGCAATTAGAGAAACTATTTTTTCTTTTATTGAGAGATATAAAAGGAAACCACAGGCAATAGGCATTGGAGTTCCGGGGTTGGTCGACCCCTATAGAGGTTTAGTTTATTATTTAGTCAATATTTCTGGATGGGACAATGTTTATTTAAAAAAAATTTTAGAAGATTGTCTAAAAGTTCCGGTTTTTATTGATAATGATGTCAATATAATGGCTTTAGCAGAATTGTACGCCGGTCGTGCAAAAGGAAAGAAAAATGTTGTTTGTATCACTTTAGGGACTGGAGTGGGAGGAGGTTTGATTTTAGAAGGAAAGCTCTATCGGGGGGCAACTTTCTCTGCAGGAGAAATTGGGCATTTTCCTTTAAATGAGCACGGTCCACTATGCAATTGCGGAGGAAAAGCTTGTTTAGAAAGATATGTAGGTAATCGTTATATCGTGGAAGAAGCGATAAATAAAATCAAAAAAGGCCCGCTTCCTACAATTATACCTGATTTAATAAAGAATGATTTTTCAAAACTTAATCCAGAGATTCTGAGTTTAGCCTTGAAAAAAGGAGATTTGCTTGCTAAGGAAATCTGGCAGAATGTGGGAAAGAGAATTGGGATAATTTTAGCAGGGATAGTTAATCTACTTAACCCAGAAATGATTATTATTGGTGGAGGGATTGCAGGGGCAGGAAAAGTTTTGTTTGAAAATATAAAAAGCACCATAAAAGAACGTGCAATGCGGATACCTGCAAATAGAGTAGAGGTTGTGCAGGCAAAGTTAAAAGAAAATGCAGGAATAATTGGCGCAGGTTTTTTAGCTAAGGAAGGAGTAAGAGGAGGTAGAGGATGAAACTATTTATCGATTCCGCTAATCTTGATGAAATTCGCGAAGCGGCGAGTTGGGGTGTTATTAACGGTGTAACCACCAATCCTACGCTGGTTGCGAAAGAGGGAAAAGATTTTATTAAATTGATTAAAGAAATATGCGAAATTGTCGATGGCCCAATTTCAGCGGAAGCGGTGAGTTTGGATAAGGAATCAATTATTAAAGAAGCCCGCTTCCTTTCCCAAATACATAAAAATATCGTCGTCAAGATTCCTTTGAACACAGAAGGTTTAAAAGCGGTAAAGATACTGTCGGCAGAGGGGATAAAAACCAACGTTACTCTCTGTTTTTCTGCCACTCAGGCAATGCTTGCTGCTAAGGCGGGTGCGAGTTATATTTCTCCTTTTGTAGGGAGACTTGATGACATAAGTACAAGAGGAATGGATTTAATTGGGGATATTCGCACTATTTTTGATAACTATCACTTCGCTACCCAGATTATTGTTGCCAGTGTGCGTAACCCCATTCATGTTTTGGATTCAGCCCTTATCGGAGCAGATGTTGCTACCTGTCCCTTTAGTGTCTTAGAACAACTTTTAAAGCACCCCTTGACCGATATTGGCATTAAGCGTTTTCTGGATGATTGGAAAAAAGTACCGAGTGTAAACCCAAAAATTAAGATTAGAGGTTCAAGATGAAATTCAGAAGATTTAAATTTTACACTTTAATATTCAGTTTTATATTTTGCATTTTACGTTTTGCGTTTGTAGTTCTTGCTCAGGATATGGGTTCGGTAACAGTTAAAGGAGATAATGTAGAGTATTTAACGCAGGAGAAGAAGATAATCGGCGAGGGAAATGTAGAGATAGTTTATCAAAACATGAAACTTACCTGTGAAAGAATAGAATTCTTTACTGAAACAAAAGCTGCTATTGCTTCAGGTAATGTAAAATTGTATCAGGACAATACACTTTTTACGGGAGATAAACTCTATTACAATTTTGAAACCAAGAAGGGTGAAGTCATAAATCTAAGTATGGAGAAAATGGGACCTTGGTATGGAGGAGGTAAATCGGCAGAGAAGATAGCAGATAAGGAATATGTAGTAGAAGAGGGCTATATCACCACCTGCGACCAGGGAAAACCCCACTATCGCATAAGGTCAAGAAAGATTGAGGTGTTCTTAGATGATAAAATAGTAGCGCATGACGTCTCCTTTATGGTGGGTAATGTTCCTCTATTTTATCTTCCATATTTAAGATATTCTTTAACAGAAAAATATCCTCATTTTATTTTTATACCCGGCAGAAATAAGAAATGGGGATGGTACATGCTTACTGCTTGGCGCCACAATTTTATTGAGGATAAAAAAGGATTTATTCATCTTGACTATCGAGAAAGAAAAGGCTTTGCGCATGGTTTAGACCAGGAATATTCCATAAAGCACTTTGGTTCAGGATTTTTTCGTTATTATTATATGAATGAGCGAGATAAATCCGTTTCTAAGGAAGTGCGCCAGGAGACAGAACGTTATCGGGTTCAATTGAAACACCGCTGGCAGATAAGCGATGATACCCGTGCGCTGATGGAGTATCACAAAATGAGTGATATAGATTTTATCAAAGACTATTTCTACCGCGAAGAATATGTAAACGATAATCATCCGAAGTCTTACCTCTCCATAATCAACTCACAGCCTGTTTATAATCTTTCTTTTTTGGTTCAGAAAAGAACCAATCGCTTCTTCACCGAGACTGAACGCTTACCTGAGATTGCGCTTAACCTGATGAACCAAAAATTGGGTAACTCAATGTTTTATTATAAATCTGATTACAGTTTTGCAAACCTCACCAATAAAAATGCCGGTTCCGATTTAGACGACGATGTGCGGAGATTTGACAGTTATAATCGGCTTTCGTATTTTTCAAAGTTTGGTTTTTTAAATCTCAATCCCTATATTGGCACGCGCCAGACATATTATTCTAAAGATAAATATGGTGATGAAGCAGAAATAAGAGGTATATTCTATTCAGGTATGGATATAAGCACAAGGTTTTATAAAATATACGATATCCATTCAGATTTTTTAGGATTGGATATAAATAAATTAAGGCATATAGTTACACCCATAGCCAACTATAAATATATCCACCAACCCACAATTCTCCCTGATAAACTAATGGGTTTTGATTCTTTAGATTCTATAAACCGAGAAAATGTCGTTACACTGGGCATAGAAAATAGACTCCAGACTAAAAGAAAAGAAAAGGACAATTTAAAGACGGTTGACTTGGGAAATTTCCTTTTTACTGGCGATTACCATTTCAAACCTGAAGATACCGGTAGCCAGTGGCGGAATTTTAAGCTCGATTTAGAGCTTACTCCTTACAATTGGTTGAGATTTGAATCCGACGCTATTTATGACCCTCCTTCGAAAAATTTTAATACTGCAAACTTTGATTTAATTGCCTCCCATAATGATATCTGGTCATTAGGCTTAGGTTCGAGATATGAAAAGAACTCTATTAATGAGATAACTACCTCTTTTATTTATAATTTAAATTCAAAATGGCAATTCCGCGTTTATGAGCGGTATGACTTTAAGAAGATTTTAGAAGATGGCACAAAAAGAATAAACGATTTTGTAGAGCAAGAGTATGCGATAGTAAAAGACCTGCATTGCTGGACAGGGGAATTCTCGCTCAATATAAATGACGGATATTCTTTTTGGGTTATTTTTAGACTTAAGGCCTTCCCTGAAATTCCGTTTAGATTTTCTGCATCTTATTCCAAACCCAAAATTACAAGGTGATTTAAGATGAAAATAGGAATAATTGGTTCAGGGTATGTAGGGTTGGTTACAGGAGCCTGTTTTGCTGATTTGGGTAATGAAGTTATCTGTATGGATTCAGACAAAAAGAAAATAGAACTTCTTAAAAAAGGAAGAGTTTCTTTTTACGAACCCGGTCTGGAAGAAATGGTTGTACGTAATTTGAGAGAGAAACGTCTTTCTTTTACTAACCAGATAAAAACTGTTGTCAAAAACTCTCTAGTGATATTTATTGCTGTGGGAACACCTTCCAAGTCTGGAGGAGAAGCGGATTTGACTTTTGTAGAAAATGTCGCTCGTGAAATTGCTTGTAATATGCGCACCTATCGAATTATCGTTGAGAAAAGCACTGTTCCTGTGGAAACAGGTAAATGGATTGAGCATACCATAAAAGTATTTAACCGTGGTAGGGTAAAGTTTGATATTGCTTCCAATCCGGAGTTTTTAAGAGAAGGTTCAGCAATTCAAGATTTTCTTCATCCTGACCGCATTGTGATTGGCGTAGAGTCAAGAAAGGCAAAAGAAATTCTTTCTGAATTGTATAAACCCTTAAAGGCCCCCATAATTTTTACAGACATAAATTCTGCAGAAATGATTAAACACGCAGCCAATTCCTTTTTAGCCACAAAGATTTCTTTTATCAATGCCATTGCCAATATTTGTGAAAAAACAGGAGCAGATGTATTGAAGGTGGCGGAAGGGATGGGGTTAGATAAGCGTATCGGTAGAGCCTTTCTTGATGCAGGCATTGGTTATGGAGGTTCCTGCTTTCCCAAAGATGTGGATGCTTTTATTCACATTGCTGATAAGGCGGGGTATGAATTTGAACTCCTGAAAGCGGTAAGAAAGATAAACGAAAACCAAAAAACCCTTTTCTTAAAAAAGATTAAAGATGCTCTTTGGGTCATCCAAGATAAAAATATTGGCATTTTAGGACTTTCTTTTAAACCCAATACCGACGATATTCGTAATGCTCCTTCCCTGGAAATTATTTCTGCATTACTTAAAGAGGGTGCAAATATTCGTTGTTTTGACCCCCAGGCGATGCCTAAAGTGAAAGAGGTTTTAAAAGATAAAATTCACTTCTGTCGCAACTCTTATGAGGTGGCAAGAAATGCTGACTGTTTGGCAATTGTTACTGAATGGAATGAGTTTAAAGAGTTGGATTTATTGAGATTAAAAAGATTAATGCGCCAACCAATTATCATTGATGGCAGGAATATTTATGAGCCCGATAAGGTAAAGAAGCTTGGTTTTCGTTATACGGGCATAGGGAGAGGCTGGTTTTAATGGAGAAGATTTTAGTTACCGGAGGTTGCGGTTTTATTGGTTCAAATTTCATCCGTTACATTCTTAAGAAATATCCTCAATATAAAGTCATAAATTTAGACAAACTTACCTATGCAGGAAACTTAAAGAATTTAAAGGATATAGAAAAAGACTCCCGCTATAAATTTATAAAGGGTGATATCTGCAATTTTAAAGTTGTAAAAAATTTGATAAAAGAGGTAGATACTCTAATAAATTTTGCAAGCGAAACTCATGTAGACCGCTCCCTTAAGAAAGCGGATGATTTTTTAAGAACAAATTTTTATGGAACCTATATGCTCTTAGAGTCAGCGAGAGATAAAAAAATAGACTTATTTCTCCAGATATCTACTGATGAAGTCTATGGAAGCAGAAGAGAGGGATTTTTTAAAGAAGATACTTCCCTAAATCCTTCTAATCCTTATGCTGTTTCCAAGGCATCCGCAGACCTCTTGGCTCTTTCTTATTATCGGACCTATAAACTGCCGGTAATTATAACTCGTTCCTCCAACAATTTTGGTCCTTATCAATATCCTGAGAAGATAATTCCCTTATTCATTACCAATCTGTTAGAAAACAAAAAAATTCCTCTATACGGCAATGGTTTAAATACGAGAGATTGGCTTTATGTTTTAGACAATGTTTCCGCCATCGATATCGTAATGCATAAAGGAAGAATTGGTGAAATTTATAATATTGGAGGTGGAAACTTCTTAAGTAACATTCAACTTGCTAAAATTTTGTTACAGATGATGGAGAAGCAAGGTGATTTTATAGAATATGTTTCCGACCGTCCCGGGCATGATTTTCGCTATGCTTTAGATTCCTCTAAGATAAAAGCTTTAGGATGGAGTCCAGTATATTCTTTTGAAGATGCTCTTAAAGAGACTGTAGATTGGTATAAAAAAAACACCTTATGGTGGAAGCATCTAAAAAACAAAGCAAGGAGAAAAGATGGTAGATGAGTTAAAGAGGAATATCATCAATCGCCAAACTAAAATCTGTGTGATAGGATTGGGTTACGTCGGTTTACCCCTTGCCTTAGAATTTGCCAAAGAAGGTTTTGAGGTTATGGGGTTAGAGGTAGATGAGGATAAGGTAAGAAAAGTAAATAGAGGGGTTTCTTATATTCTTGATGTTTCCGGTAAGGATTTAAAAAACCAGATAAAAGAAAAAAGATTCAAAGCTACTTCCAAAAGTGATATTTTGCAAAAGGCGGACATTATTATTGTTTGTGTTCCTACGCCTTTACGTAAGACTAAAGAGCCAGACATCTCTTATATCATTGAAGCTACCGAGAAGGTTTCGCACTATTTGCGAAAAGGGCAGATTATTATTTTAGAAAGCACTACTTACCCCGGAACAACCGATGAATTAATTCTCCCTATGCTCGAAAAAAAAGGTTTTAAGGTGGGTAAGGATATATTTCTTGCCTTTTCTCCGGAAAGAATCGACCCCGGTAATCCACAGTTTAATACTAAGAATATTCCCAAAGTGGTAGGAGGAATAGACGCCGAGAGTACCGACCTTGTTTATACTCTTTATCATCAGATTGTTAATGAAGTAATTGCTGTTTCTTCGGCAAAAGTGGCGGAAATGGTAAAACTTCTAGAAAATACCTTCCGTGCAGTAAATATTGGTTTAATAAATGAAATTGCTCTTCTTTGTGACAGATTAGGAATTGATGTATGGGAAGTTATTTCCGCTGCTAAAACAAAGCCTTTTGGTTTTATGGCATTTTATCCCGGTCCGGGGATTGGTGGCCACTGTATTCCCTACGACCCACTTTACCTTTCTTGGAAAGCGCGCTCCCATGGATTTGAAGCACGGTTCATTGAACTCGCCCATCAAATTAACACTTATATGCCCCATTATATTATAGAGAAAACCATCTCAGCTTTAAATGAACAAGCTAAACCCTTGAAGAATGCGCGGATTTTGGTTATTGGAATAACCTACAAAAGAGATGTTGTGGACACCAGAGAATCTCCTGCTTTAGAGATTATTAAACTTCTGGAAGAGAAAAAAGCGATTGTTTCTTATCATGACCCCTATATTTCTCAAATACAGATAGAAGATAAGATTTACAATTCACTTAGTTTAGAAGAGGGAGTTTTAAGAGAAACCGACTGCGTTATTATCGTTACCGACCATCTTTGTTTAGACTATAGCTTGATTGTTAAAGAGGCAAAATTAATCATTGATACCCGTAACGCCTTAAGTTTCTATAAAGACAATAAAAAGATTATACGCATTTAAACTTTAAACTTTTCACATGTCTACTTACTTAGTAACCGGCGGAGCAGGATTTATTGGTTCGCATATTGTAGAAGCCTTGCTTAAAGCAGGGCAGAGGGTGAAAGTTTTAGATAATCTTTTAAGCGGTAGAATAGAAAATTTGTCTTTTACTCGGCGCTATGCGCGAAGAGGAAGAAATTTTATCTTAATTACAGGAGATATCCGTGACCTAAAGACTTGTGAAAGGGCATGTCGGGGAGTAGATTATGTTTTTCATCAGGCTGCCTTACGGTCTGTCCCCAAGTCTATGCAACACCCTCGAGAATACAACGAAGTTAATATTGGAGGAACGCTCAACATCCTTCTTGCCAGTAAAAAAACAGGAGTAAGAAGAGTGGTGTATGCTTCTTCCAGTTCTGTTTATGGAGAAACCAACGTTTTCCCCGAGAAAGAAAATTTCTTGCCTCATCCTATTTCTCCCTATGCATGCTCCAAGCTTGCGGGGGAATATTATTGTCAGGTATTTAGTGCGAGTTTTGGTTTAGAGACGGTTTCCTTACGTTACTTTAATGTTTTTGGTCCCCGGCAATCACTAGAATCACAATATGCCATTGTAGTTCCCCAATTTATTGTTAGCCTTTTGCATAATGAACGGCCTCCTATTTATGGAGATGGAAAACAATCCCGCGATTTTACTTATATCGATAATGTAGTGGAAGCAAATCTTTTAGCTATGAAGATTCCAGGAATTAGTGGAGAGGTTTTTAACATTGCTTCGGGGAAAGATTATTCGGTACTTGCGCTTCTTAAAATTTTGAACAATATCCTGCACAAAAAAATAAAGCCCAGATTTGTTCCTCCCCGTGCAGGTGATGTGCAAAGAACCTGGGCAGATATCTCTAAGGCAAAAGGAAAATTAGGTTTTCTGCCTAAGGTAGATTTTCAGAAGGGATTAGAAAAAACTGTTACCTGGTTCAGGGAAAGATACTCCCAAACCTAAGCCCACCTCGTAGGTGGGCAGTTTTGGTTTAGTTAAGAAAGGAGGCTTTATGTTAAGACCAATTTTATTAATCTGTTCGGTTTTTATGTTCTTGACTTCGCTTTATGCAGAAGAGACAAAGTTTATGGAGGGAGTAAGTCACCTAGATTTTGCTAAACTTTTGTTAAAGGAAGCTAATTTAGAGTCACTTTTATCTTCTTCAACCGCTGAAGAGGATTATTTCAAGGTGCTCAGAGAATTAGGAATTGAACCTTCACAGGGATGGGATAAAGATGGGATAATTAGGCTGGAAGATGTAGTCTACATGTTGGGTTTCAGCAAAGAAGAAGTAGAAGGGCTTAATTTTAACGAACTTTCTCAACAATTGGTTTCTCTACTTAAAGAGATATCTTCAATTAATTCAGAAGAATCTTATTATTTACCCGAAGAAGAATAGAGATGAATATTTTAATCACTGGCGGTGCAGGTTTTATTGGTTCGCATCTTTGTGAGCGGTTAATTAAAGAGGGAAACCGAATTATCTGTTTAGATAACTTAATTACCGGAGAACTTCCCAACATCGAACCCCTACTTAAAAACCCTTCTTTTAAATTTATTCAGCACGATATAACAAAATCCATAGAAATTGAGGAAGATATAGACTATGTTCTTCACTTTGCTTCGCCCGCGAGTCCCATTGATTATCTAAATTTCCCCATTCAGACCCTAAAAGTCGGTTCGCTGGGAACACACAATGCTTTAGGTATTGCCAAGGCAAAAAAAGCAAAATTTCTTCTTGCTTCCACTTCCGAAGTTTACGGAGACCCCCTTATTCATCCCCAGCGTGAAACTTACTGGGGAAACGTCAATCCCGTTGGTCCACGGGGAGTTTACGACGAGGCAAAGCGTTTTGCAGAAGCAATTACTATGGCCTATCACCGTGTCCATAAAATAGACACGCGGATTGTGCGTATTTTTAATACTTATGGGGAAAGAATGCGAAAACAAGATGGTCGGGTAATTCCTAACTTTATTAATCAGGCACTTGCCAATGAACCCTTGACGGTCTACGGAGAGGGAACGCAAACCCGTAGTTTCTGTTATATTTCTGACCTTATTGAAGGAATAATCAAACTTATGCACGTAGAGTATCACTCTCCGGTAAATTTAGGGAATCCCCAGGAGTGCTCCATAATAGAATTAGCAAAATTAATCATTCGGATTACTGGAAGTAAAAGTAGGATTGAATTTAAGCCTCTTCCTCAAGATGATCCTAAACAGAGAAAACCCGATATTACTTTAGCAAAGAAACTTCTTAATTGGGAACCAAAAGTTAGTTTCGAGGAAGGGCTAAAGAAAACTATTGCTTGGTTTAAAGGGAGTAGTTAAATAGTTGAATAGTTAAACGGTTGGTAAGGAGATGGATTTAGAGTTCTTTATCCTTCTTTTGGGCGTCTGGCTGGGAATATTTTCGCGTTTAATGAGTCCCTATTTACGCAAGCTCTATCAGGGAAAAAAAATAAAATTTGATAAAAAATATTTAAGAAGAACCCTTGCTTCTTTCTTCATCAGCACCATTTTTACCTTTGTTCTTTTTCCTAAGTTGGAAATAGCGGTAGAGATTTTTGATTTTGAAACAGGTTTTAAAATCTTCTGTCTTGCTTTTGGATTTGGTTTCGGGGTCAATTCCATTATTATTGAGTTCAATCAATGGTTTGAGAAAAAAGATAAATTATGAAAGGCATAATTCTTGCAGGAGGAAAAGCGACCCGTCTTTATCCCATTACCAAAGGTCTCTGTAAACAGCTCCTCCCTATATATGATAAACCGCTTGTTTATTATCCCCTTTCGGTACTAATGCTTGCGGGAATTAGAGAGATATTGGTAATTTCCACTCCCCCGGCGCTTCCTTTCTTTAAAAATTTGTTAGGTGAGGGAAAAGAATTAGGGATTAGCCTTTCTTACGCTGAGCAGAAAGAATCGCGAGGGATCGCAGAAGTCTTCATTATCGGAGAAGATTTTCTCAAAAAAGATAGAGTCTGTCTTATCTTAGGAGACAATATCTTCTTCGGACACGGGCTCCCAGAGTTACTTAAAGAAGCAAAATGTTATGAGGGAGCGTCAATTTTTGGATATTATGTAAAAGAGCCACAAAGATATGGCGTTATTGAATTTGATAGAAATAAAGAAGTGATTTCTATTATTGAAAAACCCAAAAAACCAAAATCAAATTGGGCAGTTACGGGTTTATATTTCTACGATAACGGCGTGGTTAAAATTGCCAAAAGCCTCAAACCTTCCTGGAGAGATGAATTGGAAATTACTGATATTAATAATACCTATTTAAAATTAAATAAGTTAAAACTTACCCTTTTAGGTCGGGGTTATGCCTGGCTGGATACGGGAACTTGCGATTCTCTGATTGATGCCTCTTTATTTATTAAAACCATTGAGGAACGCCAAGGTTTAAAAATCGGCTGTATTGAAGAGGTTGCTTACCGTATGGGATTTATAAATAAAAAGCAACTCAAAAAATTAGCAGAGCAATACAATTCAACTTATGGCGAATATCTTTTAAGAATAATCAATGAATAAAAATAAGATTCTTGTTTTCGGTAGAGGGTTTATTGGTTCAAGGATTCAGGAAGAATTGGGCTGTCCTTTTACCGAACGAAAAATAAAATCTTTTAAAGACGCAGAAGAAGAAGTTAAGAGATCTAATCCCTGTGTAATCATCAACTGTATTGGCCACATTGGTAGAAATGTAGATGAATGTGAAAAAGATTTAGATAAAACTCTCTCTGCCAATACCCTCGTCCCCTTAATTTTGGCTGAAATTTCTTTAAGAAAAAAAATAAAATTCATCCATATCAGTTCCGGTTGTATCTATCATTTTGATTACAAAAAACAGAAACCCATTATGGAAATCCAGCCTCCGGATTTCTTTGAGTTATTTTACAGTCGGACAAAAATTTATGCCGAAGAGGCCCTGAAGGCTTTAGCCAGAAAAAATCCTCTTCTTATTTTAAGACCGCGTGTTCCTCTAGATGATCGTCCCCATCCCCGTAATCTCCTCACCAAATTACTCAATTATAAAAGAGTAATAGACATTCCCACTTCAATTACTTATCTCCCTGATTTTCTAAAAGCTTTAAAGCATCTAATAAAAATAGATGCCCGGGGAGTGTACAATGTGTTTAATAAAGGGGTCTTAAAATACCCAGAACTTTTGGAAGTTTATAAGAAATATGTTCCTGAATTTGGATATAAGATTATTGACCTGAAAGAATTGGGGTTGTTAAGGACAAATGTAATTCTTTCTACAAAGAAATTGGAAAAAACTGGTTTTAAAGTTCGTGATATCCATGAAGTTCTGGAGGAATGCGTAAGTGCATATTTGCAATAAATCTATTGGAGATGAGACCTCCAAAAATATATGAAAAAGATTAACTTAGGAATTATCGGTTTAGGTCACTGGGGACCAAATTTTGTAAGGATATTTAATCAAAATTAATTTTATCTATTCTGTATTATCTCTGAAAAGAGAAAACGAAACATTGATTTTAAAAGAGATTTGATATTATGAATAACACCTTAAAATTATTAATAAAAAAACCTAAACTGATTCCTTTCGCCTTGGAAAGTTATCTTCGAGAGGTTATTTTCAGACCCGATAGAAGCTTAAAAAAAGGAATAGATTACATAGATGAATCTAATGATGAATGGCTGAAAGCCGCCCCTATACCTTCATGGCGTTATGAATTTGGTGCTACGGTATTAAATAATGAGATTTATGTAATAGGCGGATTAAGTATTCCTACCGTTTACAATGTGCTCAGAAAGGTTGAGGTTTATAATGTGGATAATGACACTTGGCGAGAAGTTGTTCCTTTCCCAGTAATTATACATCATCCTGCTGTAGCAAGCTTAAATGGTAAAATTTATGTGTTAGGAGGAAATGGATTACGCATCAGTGCTTATAGTTATGTATTTGAATATAATCCAAAAGAATATATCTGGAGGAGAAAAAGAGATATGCCTACTAAAAGAGGGGCAGCAGGGGTAGCAGTTCATGACAATTTAATTTATGTTATGGGTGGTGCCGTTCCTCACGGATGGAAGAAGAAAAAAGTTAGAAAAGAGTTCGAGGCTTATAATCCACATACAGATAAATGGGAGATTTTGCCACCTCTACCCACGCCACGAGAACATTTAGCAAGTACCACTGCAGGAGGATTAATATTTGCCTTAGGCGGATATATTACCTCTATGTTTGAGCCATTGGATATTAATGAGGCATATAATCCTATGACTGGTAAATGGGAAAAGCGCGCTCCTTTACCATTACCTTTATGCGGTTTTCCTGCGGTAGGGATAGACGATAGTATTTTTATTTTTGGAGGAGAACAAGGTTGGGCAATTTCCGGACATACTTATGAATACAAAATATTACAAGACCGCTGGTACCGTAGAAAAGATATGCCTTTAGGTCGCTACGCTGCAGTAGCAGTGTCATTAAACAATCGCATCCATGTTATTGGTGGTAAAAGTTTGATGTTTGGATATATTTTTAGTAATGAGCATGATGTATATATTCCACCCAAAGATTAAATGAAAATTTTGGTCTTTGCTAATACTTTTAATGTAGCAAGTGGAGGAGATAAAATATTTGTTAAATGCTGTAAATATTGGCAGAATCATAACAATAAAATTTTGATTGTAACTAATGAAAAGGGATTTAACTTTTGTTTAAATAGTGGAATAAAAGAAAGCAATCTTGAAATATGGAGAAGCTTCTTTTTGGATAAATTAAATATCCGTATCTCTTATATTTATAAAACACTCGTTTCAGTGATAAGAGGCATTTTTTTAAATACATACGAATACGAGGTAGTCTTTTCTTCTTCAGATTTTCTGCCCGATGTCCTACCCGCATTAATAAACAAAATTAAAAATAAAAAAATAAAATGGATTTCCGCCTTTTATCTCTTTGCTCCGAAACCATGGCAAAAAAATAATCCTTACAAAGGCAAGTATTTTATTATTGGTGTTTTTTATTGGTTGAGTCAATTGATCTCATATTATATTACAAAAAATGTTTCAGATATAGTCTTAGTTACAAATTATGATTATATCAAAAGCTTTATTAATCGGAAAAGAGATGCTAATAAGATTATGGTTTTTAAAGGTGTTGTAGATATAAACGAAACTGAAAGATACTTTTCTGCTGCTCAATTCATCCCTTTTGAAAAAAAAATTTATGATGGGTGTTTCGTAGGGAGATTGCATCCACAGAAAGGTGTATTGCAATTAATAGATATATGGGGAAAAGTATGCCAAAAAATACCAAAAGCTCGCTTAGCAATTATTGGTGCAGGAATATTGCAGGATAAATTAAGAGAAAAAATTATTTCCAAGTGCTTGCAGAATAGTGTTGAATTATTAGGTTTTAAAGATGGTAGAGAGAAATACGAAGTTTTCAAGATTTCTAAGGTTTTTGTTCAGCCTTCCTTGTATGAGACCTTTGGGATGGCGACGGTAGAAGCTATGGCTTGGGGGTTACCTGTAGTTGGTTTTGATTTGGAATCATTAAGGTTATATTTTACAAAAGGTATGTTTAAAGTTCCTTGTTTTGACCTGAATAAATTTTCCGATAAAATTATTGAACTTTTAAAAGATAAGAATTTATATCAAAATACAAGTGAAGAAGCCCGAATTTATGCCAAACAATTTGACTTTCGGGAAGCAATTCGTGATTTAAATGAGATTTTATTAAAATGATCGATATTTCTGTAATTATTACCACTAAGAATGAAGAGAGAAATATTGATAATTGTCTAAAATCAGTTAAAGCTCAGACCTATCCTCAGGAGAAATTAGAGATAATTGTGGTTGATAATAATTCAAGCGATAAAACAAAAGAGATTGCTTTAAAATATACAGATAAAGTCTATAATTATGGCCCGGAACGCTCAGCACAGAGGAATTTTGGAGTAAGACAGGCAAAGGGAAAATATATTTTATATCTTGATGCCGATATGATTTTATCTAAAAATGTTATTTCTGAATGTGTAGAGAAATGTGAAAGGAAAGACATAGTTGCATTGTATATCCCAGAGAGAATAATTGGCAAAGGTTTCTGGATTAAAGTAAGGGATTTTGAGAGAAGTTTTTATAATGCTACCTGTATCGATTGTGTCAGATTTGTGCGTAGAGATAAATTCTTAGAAATTGGTGGATTTGATGAAAATTTAACTGGGCCAGAAGATTGGGATTTTGACAGAAGAATTAGAAAAGTTGGTAAGGTTAACATCATAGAATCTACAATTTATCATAATGAAGGTGAGTTTAATCTTAAAAAATATTTATATAAAAAAACTTATTATGCCCAATCATTCAATAAATATATCCAAAAATGGGGCGAAGGCGATCATGTCATAAAAAAACAATTAGGCTTTTGGTATAGATATTTTGGAGTGTTCACGGAAAATGAAAAGTGGAAGAAATTTCTGAGCCATCCGATATTAGCATTAAATATGTATTTTTTAAGAGTTATGGTTGGAATTCAATACTTGCTTAGAAGATGAAAAAATATTCAGATTCAATAGAGGAAAGACTGACTGGTAGGCATAAGAAATGTATGGAATTTTGTGGGGATATAAAAGATAAGAAGATACTTAATATTGGATGTTACAATGGTTGGTTTGAAAAATTTGCAATTGAAAATGGTTGTTTAGAGATCATTGGGATAGATACGAATGAGGATAATTTAGTTAATGTTAAGACCCAAGTGAAAGACAAAAGAGCCAAATTTTTTAAAGCCTCCATATTGGATTTATCACAATTTGGGACAAATTATTTTGATCTTGTCACAATGTTTGATGTTTTAGAACACCTTCCTAAGAATAAAGAGACAATTGCCTTAAGTGAGATAAAAAGAGTTTTAAAGTCAGATGGGAAATTAGTGATATCAACTCCTAATAATTCGTTATTCTCCAAGATACTCGATCCTGCGTGGTACCTTGGACATAGGCATTATTCAAAGGATAGTATTGTAAAAATTTTCTCAGAGGCTGGATTAAAATTGAAAAAAATAGATTATGGGGGTGGTTTTCACGAATTATTTTCTATGATTTTGCTTTATTTCTTTAAGTGGGGTTTCAAAAGAGAAATCCCTTTCAAGAGTTGGTTTGAAAGAAAAAGAGAAGAGGAATACTTAAATAATAATGGTTTTGTAACTCTATTTGTGAGGGCTAACAAATGAAAGGGTTCTTATTGAAGATTTGGCTTAAAGGAGAAAGAAGTAATTATAATAATGTTCTCTCGGTGTTGGAATACAATCCTAATGCAGTTGTCTTAGACTGTGGTTGTGGTAATGGTGAGTTTACACTACGAGCTGCTTCCAAGATTGGAGTCAGAGAGATATTTGGAATTGAAATCGACGAAGAGTTGGCTAATGTAGCAAAAGCAAAAGGAATTAAGGTAAAACAAGCTGACCTGAACAAAAAGATTCCATTTGATGATGCTTCATTTGATGTGGTGATTGCTAATCAACTAATTGAGCATCTTTTTGATACTGATAACTTTGTCGATGAGATTTATCGTATATTGAGACGGGGGGGTACGCAGTGATCTCAACAGAAAATTTAGCCAGTTGGCATAATATTTTTTCATTACTCTTTGGCTGGCAACCATTTTCAATGACCAATATTTTAAGGGATAGATTGGGTACAGGGAATCCTCTTGCTTATCGTCGTTTAGAGAATCTTATTTTTCCATCAATGCAGCATATCAGAGTTTTGGCTTATCAAGGGCTAAAGGAGATTTTTGAGATTAAAAGATTTAAGATAGAAAAAATATTAGGAGCAGGATATTATCCTTTGCCGAACCTTTTAAGCAGGTTAGACCCGAGGCATGCGGCGTTTTTAACAATTAAAATAAAAAAAGCATAATGGAAAAGAAGTTAGTTTCTATTATTATACCAACTTACAATCGTGAAAAGGAAGTTCTTGAATGTATTAGTTCACTGCTCAATATTTCTTATCCTAATTTCGAAATTATAGTTGTTGATAATGCATCACAGGATAATACAGCAAATATTATAAAAGAAAAGTTTTCTAATATTAAGAACATTAAAATTTTGGAGCTTAGCCAAAACCTTGGCGCTGCCGGTGGAAGAAATGAGGGTATAAGACACGCGAAAGGGGAATATCTGTGCTTTGTAGATAACGACAATATAGTAGATAAGAATTTTTTAACTGAGCTTGTAAAATTGGCTGAAACTGATGAGAAAATAGGATTTGTCGGACCTAAAATGTATTATTTCAATGACCCGGAACGGATTTGGTATGCCGGGGCAGAAATAAGCTTGCTAACTAGTAGGGGGAGATATATTGGTATTAGTGAAATTGATAAGGGGCAACATGATCGGATTCGAGAGGTAGGTCACATCCCAAATGTGTGGTTAGTCAAAAAATGCGTCATTGAAAAGATAGGAGTACTTGACACAAGTTATGTTGTGTGTTATGAAGAGTCTGATTGGGCAATGAGAGCAAGAAAAGCAGGGTATAAAATCATGTTTTGTCCAACCGCGGTAGTTTATCATAATATACCATTACGAAAGATAAGTAAAGGTCTGCGTGGTTTGATAGGGTTTGATAACCCATATAAGGTTTTCTACGCAGCTAGGAATCGAACACTATTTATGAAGAAATTTGCAAGTAAGCTAAGCTTTATATTATATCTATTGATTTTTAACAATATTCTTTTAATTCAATATTGTTTAATCTTTTTGTATTATAGAAGAAGTGATTTAGTAAAAAGTTATATTAAAGGGTATTTATCAGGAATAATAAAATGATATTATGAAAACCTACTTCCTCTAAAAAGAACCGACATAATAATAAAAAGTCCCAGAAAGAGAAAGGAGGAAGTAGCTATGGAAGAGTTAAACCAAAAAAGGAGATTTAAGTATTTTATGGCTATCGGTCAGCACAAGACGTATTCAAAGGTAGCAGTGGTTGATGAGGAAGGTGCTTTCATAGAAGAGGAAAAGCTCAATCACTTTGATAGACAAAGTATGTATGATTACTTCAAATCCTAAAATCCAAAAAATATACTCCTAGGCAAGCCTAGTAGATTTTTTTCTGGGCCATATTTGAGAGCTCGTTAAAATGATTGGGAAGCCCGGGGTCGAATCAATAGACCTTGTCCTAATAAGGACGAAGAGTTGAATGGTTAAACCAATTAAAGTGATTAAAAAGGAGTAGGTTTTCAGAGATGAAAGATTCAGGGTGCATATTTATATCCTAAGAATAAAATAAGAACAGAATTGGCAAGTAAAATAAAAAGTTTACAAACACATTCATTACGCAATGTGAGGCTATTAAAATCTTTATGCATACGCAAAGGGATTTCTTAACTAAGAAAGGAGAATATCTTGTTTTCTGAGAAAAATATTGCAGATAGTAGTAGTCGGGAGGCAAAATTCTTTAATAACATTTCTAGCGGAGAATATAATGTTTTGACAGAAACAGACTATAATAATTTTTTGGAGATAGTAAAATCAGAGATAATTGAAAAGAATCGTTTAGATAACTTACAAATACTTGAAGCAGGTTGCGGGACAGGTATATTTGGCAGGAAAATCCTCGCTCACCTGAAACAAAAAATCACAATTACTGGTGTTGATATTTCAAACAATCTAATTGGTTACCTGAGATTACTTAAGCCGAAAAACTACGTTGCAATTCATGACAATATTATAAACCAAAACCTATTTGAAAACGAAACCTTTGATATAATTATTTGTCCTTTCATATTACACCATTTATATAAAAGTGAGTTAGAAATATTTGTAAAAAACTCATGGAGATGGCTGAAGTCAGAAGGATATATAATCGCTATCGAACCAAATGGCTCTAACCCCATTTTATGGATAAGCCATAGAATCGGAAAAATATACAGAGCTGTTTTTAGAAACACTAAATACCTTTCTCCAAAGGAAACTGTCTATTCTTGTCGGTTTTACGAGAAGCTGTTCCTGAAATCAGACTTTATGAAAATCATAGTTTTAAAAATTCAAATTAAAGGTAAACTGTCTCATTTAGGATTTGGGATAAAAATTTTTGTCGCACTTAGAAATCATTTGTCAAGATTTTTTGGAAGAGATAGGTTGTCATAATTTTTAAAAAACAAACAAAGAATAAGCGTGAAAAAGCTAAATAAAAATTTTTTGGCTATTCTTGCTATATTTGTATTGCCTATTCCGAGTCTATTTTGGCTTCCGCGCGGCGAAGTCTTAGCCCATGGTATAATCCAGCCCTGGTTTAATGTTTCTGCATTATGGGAGAATGCAACTAGGTATTTATTTGCTTGGGTTAACATAGCTGGGTTTGGCAATTCGAATACTGAACCTTCCTGTTTTTTATACCGTGCGTATAAGGCGCTGGCAGTAGCTATTGGCGGTAGCAGCCATGGTGGGCAAGTTTTATTTCTTTATTTTGGTTTCGTTGGTTGTATGGGTAGCATGTTTATCCTCGCAAGAACCCTTGGTTTTACCCCAATTGCCTCTTTAATTTCTGGTGCATTTTATCTTCTGAGTCCAATGGTAATGTCTGGGATGCCTCTAGAAATTACTAACTTGCGCGTATTGCCCTTTTATGTTGCTACTCCTTTTTTGTTTAGTTTAGTTGTACGTGCAATGCGCCCCCATTCTAGCAAACGAGAGCTGGCTATTTTTGGGATAGTATCACTTTTTTTGGGTTCAGCGGGTTATTCTACTTTACAATATTTTGTACTTCACCTAATACTCATTGGTAGCTATGTTATTTCTTCGATTGCTCTGGCGTGGTCAAATCGGGACGCCCGTGTTAAGGTGGTTCGCAAATCACTTACGCTGTTCATTATCATGTTTCTTGCTAATTTCTACTGGCTGGGTCATTTATTATTCAGTTTACACGAGGCATATGTGCTCCGTGCCGAACCAGGCTTTACAGATGTGGGTGTAATAGAAGGTTTAAGTGTTAAACTCATTGATGGTTTTAGAATGCTACCATATCCTGCCCACGCGAGTATATTTCCCTGGGTTGCATATTACTATGCTCCTCTTATGACTTTGATTACTTTTGGTTTCGTAGCAATTTCTGCATTTGCTCTTCTGAGTTGTAAGACAAGATGCACTGCTATATTTCCAGGAGTGCTTTTAGTCATAATTCTATTTCTTGGCAAGGGGATTAGGGAACCGCTTAGTGCAGTTGGTAAAATTATATTTTTATCTCATCCTTATGTAACGCGCCTATTTCGCAATCCGACTTACTTTGAGACCATAGCGGTATTTGCCTTAACCTTGCTTATTGGTCTTGCCATTGGGGAGATCATGCGAATAGCTTCCACTAAATCTTGGAAACATTTAACTATTGCAGTGATAACCGTTACAACCCTTTTAGTTATGTACGGATGGCAATTTCTTATTGGTGGTCCTATCAGATCACAGTCAAAAGATAGTTGTTCACAATCTGTAAAGGTGCCACTTTGCTATACAGAGTTTGCTCAGTATTTGCATGACGATGATGAAGACTTCCGGATTCTCTCTATCCCTACATTTACTCGACAGAGTATGTATGTAGCCTATCGTTGGCAGAAGCTATTCGTAGGTTCGCCTTTTTTAAATATTTGGTCTGGAAAACCTACTTTCAATCCCGTTTATCCTGGAAGTAGTGGAGTCAATCCTTTATTTGATTCCGCTATGCATCCACAATCAAACATTATATCGCAAGATACTTGGAGAGCATTACTGCAAATAGCAAATGTGCGCTATGTCACATTCCATGATGACACTGATTGGGCATATCTCTGTCGATCCAATCCGGCATTTGCACAGTTAAGTGAAGAGAAGATTTATGGGTTTGTAGACAAAAGTCCTTTTATGAAAAAGGTTAAAAATTTCGGGAAAATAGAATTATACCAATTAGACTCTAAAGCTTTTCTTCCCCACTTCTACATCCCCTCTACTCCTAATTTTGTTTCCGGTGATATCGAAGCACTTGTGCCACTTAGCCAGACAAAATACTTAGAGGGAAAGCCGGCATTGCTCTTTTCAGAGCAAAATCAAAATTCAAATATCAAAAATCAAAATTTAGAGAAGATAAATAATTTTGTATTTAAAGATTCAAACTGGCAGGATTTGGCAGTTGAGATGGCGGGTTTGCAGGTTAGTGAGTTAGAGAGTAAAAAAAGCAAGGTTAAAATAGAAAAACCGGGAGTTTATGAGTTCTATGTGAATACCCCTGAAATGGATGATATTCCGGAGTTGGAGATTAAAGTGGATGGAAAGGAAATAGCTTTAGTAGGAAATTGGGGGATGGGAAGGTGGGGGAGAAAATATATAAAGCTGGGAGAATTTGAGATAAAGAAGAAAGGAAAGCGCCAGATAAATATCAAATATCAAAATAAAAAGCAAAATTTAAAAATTATATTGGTGAATAAAGAAGAAAGAGAAAGATTGGAGAAGGAGATTGGGAAGATGTTAAACGAGTCCCCAACAGAGATCTGTTATATTTTTGAGAAGGAGAAGGTAGAGTTTTATATTCCATAACCCAAAATATGCCTAAGAAAATCTGGATAGTAATCGGGATTGGATTATTAATGATTGTTTTAAAGGCAAATGCCCAAAGTATAGATTTATATACAGAGGAGAAAAAGATATATCCCATTTCAGAAAATAGATTATACGATTTAAAAGTAAAACTGAAACCAAAGGTTAGCGAGCCCAGAGATTTTAGTCAAGAGATACCGAAACAAAGCAATGAATTTAATTCCCCGCTGGTAAAGATAGACCAGCAGGTCTTTAGATTAAATGATTTTGAGTTGCCAAAAAATTTTGAGGATTTAGAAAGGGATGTTTTGGTAAAAAGGATTGAGCTGGCAAAAGGAAAGCATAAATATGAGAAGTTGGAAAATCCGACTTTTGAGGTAGAGTGGGTGATTTTAGAACCAGTATCCAGTATCCAGCCACTATCCATAAATGAACCAGAAATCACCTTTAAAAAGATAAATCCTACCAAATACTTAGTAAAAGTAGAAAGAGCAACGGAGCCATTGTGGTTGGTATTCTCTGAGAGTTTTCATAAGCAATGGAAACTGTATAGAGCAATCCAGAATATCAGTGCACCAGAATTTGAGGAAATCGTGGCGGATTATCCGAAATTAAAAGTAAAAGAGGCAAGACACTTGATGAAGTTTACACCCCAAGATATAAGATTTTTGTTTGAAAAACCTCTAGAAGCCCCGCATCATTTAGTCAATGGCTATGCCAATGGATGGTATATTGAGCCGGAAAAATTGGGGTTGGGTGAGAATTTTGTGCTGGCAATTTATTTTTGGCCGCAGAGTTTGTTCTATTTAGGATTAGGAATTTCAGGAATAACTTTTTTGGGATGCATTATCTTTCTTTTAGTTAATTTTCTTAAAAATAAAATATGTTCCAAAATAAAAAATTAATTCTCATCTCTTTAATTTTAGGAGCGATATTTTCTTTCTTCTACAATTATTTTGTGATTGGAGATTTTAAAGGATTTAAATTGAAATTAAAGGATGTAAAAGGAATAACTCAATTTAATCTTCCAGAAAAAGATATCTATATTTTAAAGGTCTGGGGAAAAGATTCTCCGCAAGAAGTTTATTTTAATGACAAAATCTTAAGCCATTTTTATTTTCGCAAAAGAGGAGAATTAAAGGAGTTATATTTTTCTCTTCCAGAGGATCTGGTCAATGAAGGCTCAAATAAAATTAAGATAGTTTCGCCTTTGAGTTATTCTTTAAGGATAAGGAACCATTTAGGAACCGCAGATTATGGCACTGTTCTATTTAAAGAGAGTAAATTTTTAAAAGAAAAGAGATTCAATTTTAGAAAATTTCTTTTAGGCATTGTTTTATTTAGCCTGTCCATATTTTTTATCTTTAGATTTTTTTCTTTTCTAACAAAAAACCTTCTAATCATCATTCTTTCCTATATTCCCTGTTTCTTATTTTTTCTTTTTAGTTTTTTTATCTCCCAATTCAGCCCTTATAGAATTATTCTTCATATTTATTCTTTTTTAGGAATGAGCATATTTTTGGTAGGTATAATAATGGTTCCTTTGTTTCTAATTTTTTCAGCAAGAAAAATAGATATCAAGTTATTAAAAGAGAATTTTCAAAAAGATAAAGATTTATTTCTTTCTAACCGCATTGTTTACTGGATTATGACAAGAGAATTTTCTGATAAATGCATTCTTACCTTTATGTTTCTGCTAATCTTATGTGCATTTCTCTTAATCTTTAAATTAGAGCCGGTTGCCGAGCAAATTGCCAATCTTGCCTATCTTGTATTAGTTCTGGGAGTAGGGATTAAGTTTGTGAAGTTTATAAGAGAAGAAAAACAAAAAGAATGAGAAAAAAATTTTTGATTACTATAATCTTTATTCTTCTGATTATAGCGATGACTTTTCCTTTAATTTTTGAAACCACTACCCATATCCCTGGCTTTTTCTCAACCGATGAGCCTTATGGGGCAATTTGGAGTTTTTGGAGGATTAAGTATTCGTTTTTAAATAAACTCTCTTTAAAAAGAACGGATTTAATTGCTCATCCTTTTGGTATGGACTTGTATGCATCAGGTTCTATCTCTTATCTCTGGCTTTTCTGGACACATCTTTTGAGTATTTTTACCACCCCGGTGCTTACCTGGAATATCCAGATTTTACTTAATCTCTTTTTATCTTTGGTATTTTCCTATCTTTTAGTCTTTTATCTCACAAAAAATAAACTCTCAGGAATTTTAGGAGGAACAATCTTTGGTCTTTGCCCCTATCAATTTGTGCGCATCTGGCAACACGTAGGGTTAACCTATAATCAATGGCTTCTTTTGATTCTTTTGAGTGTAATTTTATTAAAAGAAAATCCATTCAGCAAAAAGAGAATCTTTTTATTTTTTATAAGTTTCTTTCTTCTTTTATCCTTTGACTGGTCAATAATGTATATGGGGATAATCAGTCTATTCTGTTTTTTGGTTTATGTTTTCTTTTATCGTTGGAGAGTAAAATTTTTTAAAAAGAATGAATTATTTATTTCTGACTTTAGATTTCTGGGAAAAGTCTTTATTTCTATGGCGCTTGTTTTTGTTATTCTGCTTCCCCAATTTTTATGGGCGATAAAGAATAGATTATCTATGAATAAAATAAATTTTACTCCTTCGGCTTTTAGTCATTATGCCCGACCCTTTGAAGATTTATTTACCCAATCGGCAAAGCCATTAAGTTATCTTCTTCCTGCGGTGGTTCATCCGATTTTTGGAAAATTTACGGAGAGGTTTATTGGCTCGCATTTGTATGGGGTAAGTTTTACCGAGCATACGCTTTATTTGGGATGGACAGGGCTTACCTTAGCTTTTATTGCATTTAGAGCCTGGCGAAAGAGACGCAAAAATAAGCAGTTAACAATTAACAGTGAACAGTTAACAGAAAGAGAAGATTTTTATATTGGATTTTTTGTATTCTTGTCAATTGTGGCTTGGTTTTTTTCTCAACCGCCCTGGTGGAAATTTGGACCAATTAAGATTTTTATGCCTTCGTTTTTTATGTATAAGATACTGCCAATGTTTCGGGCTTATTGTCGGTTTGGGATTGTGCTGATGCTGCCAGTTAGTGTTTTGGCAGGATTTGGTTTAAAGTTTATTTTAGAAAGATTTAAGCACCGGAAGACAAAGCTTGCTATAACTGCGCTTTTCTGTAGTCTGGTGCTTTTTGAATTCTGGAACTATCCACCGTATAAGGTAATTGATGTCTCAAAAGTGCCTGAAGTATATTATTGGCTTAAAGAGCAACCCGGCGATTTTGCTATTGCCGAATATCCTCTGGATGCGGACTCACCCAATGAAATGTATAAGTTTTATCAGACAAAGCATGAGAAGAAAATTATCAATGGGACAATCCCAGGAAGTTATGCTAACCGAGTTGCTCAGGAAATTCGTAATCTCTCAGAACCAAGAACTGCGGGAATTTTGAAATGGAGGGGTGTAAGATATGTAATTGTGCATTATGATGGATATCTAAATTCAGAGCTTTTGGAGGATAAAAAAGAATTTGAAAAAATACCTCAAAATTCCTCTCTTAAGTTGGTTAAGAGCTTTCCCGCAGAGGAGTGTCCTAAAAAAGATATTATGTGTGTTAAAAAAACAGGACCTATTGATGTTTATGAAGTGATTGCTGAGCCAATAAATCCAAATTTATGTATGTTAGAATGATGAAGAAACTTAAAATAATTTTCTTTATTCTTATAGGGTTAATAATTTTTCTTATAGGCTGGGAAAATTATTATAATAATAAGATAGAAACGATAATTAGAAAAGTAATTGCTTCTCCGGAAAGATTAGAAATATTGAAAGATAGTTTTTCTTTAAATTTTCAGATTAATTATTTAAATGTCTTTCCTATAGGTAAGGCGTTTTATCATTCAATAGGCCTTTCACAATATAATCAGAGGTCTATATATCAGCTTGAGATGACTGCAGAGGATACATTTCCTTTTTCTTGGCTAAAACCGGCGAAGGCAAAGATAATTTCTTATCTGGATACATCAAAGATGCTTCCAGTGTATTTTTCTACAGAGATACACATGGATGATAAGATAAAGGAGAAAAATGAGATTATTTATAATCAAGAAGAGGGGTATATAATCTCTGAAGGAAAACGGTATGTGATTTTTCCGTTTACCCATGAACCGCTTTCTCTGATTTTTTATTTGATGAGGATAAAATTTGATGCATATAAAGGAGAAGAATTGAATCTTAATTCCAACCAGGCAAACTATAGAGTGAAGATAGAGGTGTTAAATAAAAAGGAGTATAGAATAGAAGGAAGAGCCTATAAAGTGTGGGAGGTGAATCTATTGCTAAGGAGAAGAAAAGGAGACATAATGCGCCACAGTCTGGATGCAAAAATATACTTTTTAGACACAGGGGACAAAAACATTCCTTTACTTGGGAAAGCATATAATAACTCGGGAAATATTTTCTTTCGTCTTGCCAAATTTGACAATTTAAGCTGAACTTAAAGTGTAAAATTACTTAAGTAAGAAAAAAATTGTTAAGATTGTTAATAAATTGCTAAAAGTATGATTGATTTTAAACATAAGGAATTAGCAAATGCGGTTAGGGTAAATTTTACAAAATTAGATGATAAAAAATCTTGCCTAATATGAATATTAAAAATATATTTCGTGATGATTTGGCAAAAGATTCTTTAATTATGTTTTTAGGAACAAGTTTTACAAATTTTTTTAACTTAATATATACGATTTTTTTGACAAGAAGTCTTTCTCCTTCAGATTTTGGAATTTTTAATTCTTTATTGTCTATTTTAATGCTTCTCTCTCAATTACCCGCTGCATTTTCTATAGCCATTAGGCGTTTTGTCTCTCAATTTTATGCCCAGCAAAATTTCTATAGAATAAGAAGATTTATTATTTTTTTAGGTAAATGGATATTTCTAATTGGTTTCTTTATTTCTTTAATTCTTACAGTATTTCATAAACCCCTGAGTGACTTTTTGAAAATTTCCAATGGAATTAATTTTCTTCTGCTTAACTTGATTATTTTATGTAGTTATCTTTCTGCTCTTCCACAGTCTATTTTGGTAGGATTACAAAAATTTTGGTATATAAGTTTTAATTCTATTGTTTCTGGTTTAGCAAAGTTAATCCTGGTTTTTATTTTTATAAAATTACTGTTAGGGGTAAGGGGAGCTTTGTTGTCATTTCTAATTTCTTCTTTTTTAGGCTTAGTCATTTCTTTTTATTTTCAAAGAAAAAGTTTACCCAAGACTATGAATTCTATCTTGGAAGATAAAGATTTTGATTTTAGTAGTGTCTATAGATATCTATTTTCGGTATTTATAGTCACTCTGGCAGGAACCGCCTTTTTGAATATAGATATAATTTTGGTAAAACGATTTTTTGAGCCCCTTGAAGCAGGATTGTACTCTATTTCTCAAGTGGTAGGTAAGATGGTTTTCTTTTTCCCTTCTTCTATTATTGCGGTTATGTTTCCCAAGGTGGCCAATCTTCAGGCAAAAAATAAAGATACAAGGGTTGTTCTAAAAAAGAGTATATTTTATATGTTTTTTCTTTCTAGTCTGATTGCTTTCTTTACCATATTCTTCCCTGAGTTGGTACTAAAGGTGCTTGTCGGTAAAGTCTATAAAGAATGCTTTCCTCTGGTGCGTATGTTTTC
Organism: Candidatus Omnitrophota bacterium; assembly: GCA_023819145.1. Taxonomy (NCBI): domain Bacteria; kingdom Pseudomonadati; phylum Candidatus Omnitrophota; species Candidatus Omnitrophota bacterium. Next base: position 88,257 of record JAMWCW010000002.1, on the reverse strand, counting down.
TATTAATATGGTTTTACTTAGTATTCTTTTTGTTTTTATGAATTATTATTTATCTCTTGATAAGAGAAGATACCTCAATATTTTTCTGGGAACAGTTCTCTTAGAGATTGTTTTAATTTCTCTGTTTCATAAAAGTCTTTTGCAGGTGCTTGTTTTAATCTTTATATCTTTTTTATTTCTTTTGTGTTTAAATCTCTGGTTGGTATTTTATAAATCCGCATAATCATCATGGATAATTTAAATGGGAAGGTTTCAGTAATTGTTCCTGTTTATAACGGCTCAGGATTTATTGAGTCATCGCTATTTGAGATTTTAAAGACACTTGAAAAATTTTTATGTCCATATGAAATAATTGTGGTTGATGATGGTTCAGAAGACGATACTTTCTTTAAATTAAAAAGATTTGCGCAAAAATATCCTCAAATAATCCTTACAAGGAATAAGAAGAATTTCGGAAAAGGAAGGGCTTTAAAGAAAGGATTTCGTTATTGTAGAGGAGAGTGGGTGGTTTTTATGGATGCGGATTTATCCCTTCATCCTGAACAGATTTCTACCTTTTTTGATATTATGCTCCTTGATGAGGCGGATGTGGTGATTGGTTCAAAATTCCATCCCAATTCCCGACTTAATTATCCTCTCTTACGCCGTATTTTAAGTTTGGGCTATTATTATCTTATCAAGATTCTTTTTGGCTTACCTGTGCGTGATACCCAGACAGGATTGAAGTTATTCAAATATGAGATTTTAGAAAGGGTATTTCCCAAAATATTGGTTAAAAGATTTGCTTTTGATGTGGAGGTTTTGGTTAATGTACATCGCTTAGGTTATAAAATAGTAGAAGCACCAGTGAAGCTCGATCAACACTGGCAAAGTTCCGTGGATTTGTCTTCTATTTTAAATATCTTTAAAGATACTTTGGCTATTTTTTATCGCCTTTATATCTTACGATATTATAGGAGATTTTAGATAATGAAAGTATCCATAGTTATTGCCTGCAAAAAGTCTAATCCTTATTTAGAAGAGTGTTTAAGGCATTGTTTGGAATTAGATTATTCGGATTATGAAATAATTGTTTTACCTGATGAAGAATTTAGTTATCATGATTCAAAAGTTAAAGTTATCCCTACAGGAAAAGTTAATCCCCCTGTAAAAAGAAATAAAATCCTGGGAATTTCATTAGGGGAATTTATTGCCTTTATTGATGACGATGCCTATCCTAAAAAGGATTGGCTAAAATTAGGAACGAGTTATTTCTTGAATTCAGAAATTGCTGCGATAGGTGGTCCTGCAATAACTCCTCAGGAAGATAGCTTGAGACAATTATCCAGCGGGTTGATTTATGAGACTTTTTTGGTAAGCGATGGGCTTACTTATCGCTACCGTCCTGAAAGAAGAAGAGAAGTGGATGATTATCCTTCCTGCAATTTCATTATTCGTAGAGAAATTTTTGAAAAATTAGGAGGATTTAAAACCAATTTTTGGCCTGGAGAAGATACTTTCCTATGCTTAGAAATTGTTAAAAAACTGCGTAAGAAAATTCTTTATGTTCCAGAATTAGTGGTCTATCATCACCGTCGTCCCTTATTTGTTTCTCATTTAAAACAGGTCTCTAATTATGCACTTCATAGGGGATATTTTGCTAAACGGTTTCCTGAAACTTCTTTTAAGATTTCATATCTTACTCCCTCTTTGTTTATTCTTGTTACTATTTTTTCAGGATTTATGGGAATAATTGGAAATGTTTTTTTTGGAAATGTTTTTCTTTTTATTTTTTCTTTTTATATTTTTATTTCTCTTCTTTTTAGTATTTTTAAAATAATTACTGTAGAGAAGTCTAAACTTAAGATATCTAGTCGATTAAAATTATTTTTATTTTTGTCTTTAGGTATAATACTAACTCATTTTACCTACGGTATTTATTTTTTAAAAGGATTATTTTCTAGAAAGATGAAAGAGGAATAATGAAGGTAGTAATTGCTTATCCTCCCTTAGATTCAAAAAAAGGAACTCCGCTTTTGAGTCAGAATCGCCAGTTTCAGTATTTTAAAGAACCAACCTACATTTATCCAGTAGTTCCCGCAATGGCTGCTACTTTGTTAAAGAATAGTGGACACGAAGTTATCTGGATAGATGGAATTGCGGAAGGGATTTCTTATAATGAATTCTTGGAAATTATTAAGAGAGAAAAACCTGATTTAATTGCGATGGAGACAAAAACCCCAGTTATCAAACAACATTGGAGTATAATAGATGAACTCAAGCAACTTTGTAACCCGATAACTGTTTTATTTGGTGACCATGTTACTGCTTTGCCAGAGGAGTCTTTTCAAAATTCTAATGTAGATTTTGTTCTAACGGGTGGTGATTATGACTTTTTATTATTAAGTCTATGTAATAGTCTTAAAAAATTAGGAACTGCGAATTATCAACTGGGAGTGTCGGAATTGGAGCCAGGGATTTACTACCGTGAAAATGGAGAGGTTAAAAAAACTGGGATTTTTCAACTAAACCACGATCTAAATTCTCTGCCTTTTATAGACCGCGATTTGACTAAATGGCAACTCTACGCTTATAAAAATGGAAATTATAAACGTACTCCAGGAACTTATATTATGTCAGGTAGAGATTGCTGGTGGGGAAAATGTAGTTTTTGTAGTTGGCCTACTTTGTATCCCAAATTTAAAGTACGAAAAGCGGATAATGTTCTAAGTGAGATTGGGATATTGATTGACAGGTATAAAATAAAAGAAATAATGGATGATACAGGAACCTTTCCCAAAGGAGATTGGCTTAAGGAGTTTTGTCAAGGAATGATAAAGAGAGGTTATCATAAAAAAATATATATAGACTGTAATATGAGATTTGGAGCATTGACTTTTGAGGATTTTAGGTTAATGAAAAAGGCTAATTTTAGGTTGCTTCTTTTTGGACTAGAGTCAGCAAATCAAAAGACTTTAGATAGAATAAACAAAAATTTAACCGTGGAAAAAATTATAGAAGATTGTAAAATTGCGCGTAAGGCAGAACTTTTTCCACACATTACTATTATGTTTGGTTATCCATGGGAAGATTATGAAGATGCTTTAAAAACATTGAAGTTAGGAAGCTGGCTTTTAAGGAAAGGATATGCGTACACAGTACAAGCAACTCTGGTAATTCCCTATCCATGTACTCCTTTATTTGAAGAATGTAAAGAGAAGGGTTGGTTAAAGACATTCTCTTGGGACAGGTTTGACATGAAGGAACCGATAATGAAAACTCCTATTCCTGATGAAACTCTTATGAAACTTGTGCAGAGAATTTATCGAGTTTCTTTTCATCCTGAATTTATCTATAATCGTATTAGGTCTATAAGAGATTTTCTAGATTTGCTTTATTTTAAAAAGGCAGGGGTTAAGGTTGTAGGGCATATAAAGGATTTTTCTTCAAACTTGACAATTTGAGTTGAACTTAAAGTGTAAAATTATGGAAGGATATTGGAAAGAGAAAGAAAAGTTGGTTAATCAAGCATTGAGTGGTTTTTTGAAAAGCGAAAACAAAAATTGGGGGGAGTTATTAAGATGGATGCGTTACAGCACTCTGGCGAAAGGTAAGAGAATACGCGCTCTATTGGTTTTGATAACGGCAGAAATGTTGGGTAAGGACCCGAAGAAATTTTTGCCAAGTGCCTGTGGGCTGGAGATGATTCATACCAGTTCGCTTATTTTAGATGACCTCCCTTGTATGGATGATGCGGTTTTGCGGAGAGGTAAACCTGCTTTACATCGGGTAAGCGGCGAGGCAAACGCTATTCTTTCTTCCTATGCACTATTAATGAAAGGAATTGAGCTTATTGCTTATAATGCAAAACTGTTAAGAGTTAATGTTTTGCAGTTTGAAAGGATAATAAAGAGTATTACCTTAGCAGTAGGAATTGAGGGAATAAGCTTGGGGCAGTTTCTTGATTTAAAGTATAGCGATTTTAATTATTCCCGAGAAGAGATTGAAAAAGTACATCTTTATAAAACCGCTTCTTTGTTTATTTCCACATTAGAAATTACAGGGATTCTTGCAGGAATAGGAGAAAAAAAGTTGCGAACGCTTAAAAATTATGGTAAGAATTTAGGACTTGCTTTTCAGATTCGCGATGATTTTTTAGAAAAGAGAAGAGAAAAACAGGGAAAATATTCCCTTAAGGACGGGCACAGGCCTAATTATCGCCGGCTTTTAGGCAAAGAAAAAACAAGAAATAATTTCTTAAGATATAAACAGAAAGCAATATTTAATTTAAGGCGGTTTGGTAAGAAGGCAGAGAAATTAAAAGCATTGTTTTCATTTTTAGATATGAGGTAAACGGTTGGGGTTATTAATAAGATAAGAAATTATTTGTTTGTTACTTGCGTTTTTAAAAAATAATTTTTAGCCAAATTTGGAATGGTTATTGGAATTGATATTCGTTCAACGGTGAAAAATGAGAAGACAGGCATAGGTCAGTATACTTACAATTTGCTTAAAATTATCTCTAAAATTGACCATCACCATCGCTATTTGCTTTACAGTCGGATTAGGCCTTTTAGCGGTAAGAAAAACCCAAGAATAAAAAGCAAAAACTTTCGTTTCTTTACGGAAAGATTTTTTAAAAGGCCACAAGTATTTTTTTCTAAAATAGATCTCTACCACAGTTCAAGTTACGACCTTTTTCCTCCCAAAGAAAAGAAATTTGTTTTGACAGTTCATGATGTGATAGTTAAAGCGTACCCAGAGGGACATTCTTCTGATACGGTCGAAAAAGTAACCAGAGTTATGTCTTCTGCTTTGGGGAGAGCGGATGGGATAATGACTGTCTCAGAAAATACCAAGCAGGATGTTATAAGATATTTTAAGTGTTCCGCTGATAAAATTAAAGTAATTCACTTGGGCGCAGGAGAAGAATTTTTTCCTCTAAAAGAGACAGATAAGGAAAAGGCAAAATCTCTGCTTAAGAAATTTGGGATAAAAGATAAATTTGTTCTTTTTGTAGGAACAATTGAGCCAAGGAAAAATTTAAGAAATCTGATTTCTGCATTTAACAAGTTAAAAGAAGAAATTCCCCACCAGTTGGTTATTGTGGGAATGAAAGGTTGGGGAACAGATGAGGTATTTAATTTGGTTGAAGAGTTAAGTTTAAAAGATAGAGTTATTTTTACAGGATATCTCCCACAAACAGATATCAATTTCTTTTATAACCTTTGTGAGTGTTTTGTTTATCCCTCCTTTTACGAAGGATTTGGTTTGCCCATTGTAGAAGCAATGCAGACGGGTTGTCCGGTGATTACCTCAAATACTTCTTCCTGTGCTGAAATTGGTAAGAATACTGCCTTGCTAGTTGAGCCTGGTTATATTGATTCAATTGCCGAGGCAATTCTAAAAGTAGTTAAAGATAAAAATTTAAATCAGGAATTGCGCCAGAAGTCATTAAGAAGGGCAAAGGATTTTTCTTGGAAAGTTGCCGGAGAAAAAACAATGCATTTTTTCGAAGATATTTATCGCCTAAAATAGGTTATGGCTGATTGGAAGAAAAGCAGTTTACATATTTTGGTGATTAATCCTTTTGGAATTGGGGATGTTTTATTTTCTACTCCCTTATTGCGCAATATCCGCAATAGTTTCCCTGATAGTTTTATTGCCTATCTCTGCAATAAGCGGGTAGCTCCTTTACTGGAAAATAACCCCTGTATAGATGAAATATTTGTTTTTGAGAAAGATGAATGGCGGGCATTGTGGAAAAGGTCAAGATTTACATTTGTAAAGAAGTTTTATCTTTTTTTAAGCAGAATTAGAAAAAGAAAATTTCACATCGCCATAGATTTATCTTTGGGAAGACAATATAATTTCTTTTTATGGTTGATTCGTGTGCCTAAGCGGATTGGGTTTGATTATAAAGAAAGGGGTATTTTTCTCACGCACAAAATAAAGATTGATGGCTATCATTATAAGCCGGTGCCAGCGCATTACTTGGAATTGTGCCGGTTTTTAAATATAAAACCTCAACAGATAAAATTAGAGATTCATCTTGATGCTAGAGAGGAAGAAAAAGCAAGACAGATTCTGAAAGAAAACGGTGTTATTGTGGGAGAAGATTTAATCATTGGTATTGCTCCAGGAGGAGGGGCAAGTTGGGGAAAGGAAGCGGTGTTAAAACACTGGAAGTATGATAAATTGGCGAATTTATTAGGCCGTTTGAGAGACTTATATAAGGCAAAGATAATTATGTTTGGTGATGAAAAAGAGAGGGCAATTTGTGATGAGATTGTGGCAAAGACAAAAGATAAACCTTTGAATCTTGCAGGGAAAACAGACCTGCGCACTTTGGCAAGTTTAATGAGACAATGTAGGTTGATTATTTGTAACGACGGAGGGCCTCTACACATGGCAGTGTCTTTGGGAGTGAAGACAGTTTCTATCTTTGGGCCAGTTAATGAAAAGGTTTATGGACCGTACCCGCCAAGTTTTGAACACATTGTAGTTACTAAAGATGTTCCGTGCAGACCTTGCTATTGGAAGTTTCGTATGCCAAAGTGCGAACGAAGGATTTGCCTTGAAGAGATAGAACCACAGGAGATAATGCAGGCAGTAAGAATGCTCTTGTAGGAGGTAGTAGATAGGAGGCATGATGAAATGAAGGTGCCATTTGTGGATTTGAAAAAGCAATATCAGGAGATAGAAAAGGAAGTAGATAAGGGGTTAGATGGACTTTTTAGCAAAGGGGATTTTATTTTAGGAGAAAAGGAAAAGCAGTTTGAGGAGGAATTTGCAAGATATATCGGAACAAAATATGCAGTAGGAGTTAATTCGGGAACCGATGCAATATTTTTGGGATTTTTGAGTTTAGGCATTGGGAAAGGAGATGAAGTAATTGTTCCGGTATTCACTTACATTGCCACTGCTTTAGCGGTTTCTTATACTCAGGCAAAGCCTGTGTTTGTAGATATTGAAGAAAAGACTTATAATCTTGATGTTTCTAAAGTAGAAAAGGCAATCACTAAAAAGACTAAAGCGATTATCCCGGTGCATTTGTATGGACATGCGGTAAATATGGAGCCACTTTTAAAAATTGCGATAAAATATAACTTGAAAATAGTAGAGGATTGTGCTCAAGCACATGGAGCGATATATAAAATCCGAAGCCAGAAATCCGAAGCTCGAAATTTAAAAGTGGGTACTATGGGAGAAGTTGGTTGTTTCAGTTTTTATCCCACCAAGAACTTGGGAGCTTGCGGAGATGGAGGAATAGTGGTGGCTAACGATGAAAAAATTTATAAGAAGCTGTTGATGTTAAGAGACTATGGAAGGAAGTCGCGTTACGAACACATTATAAAAGGATACAATTCACGATTAGATACTCTCCAAGCAGTGATTTTATCTGCAAAATTAAAGAGATTAGATAAATGGAACGAGATGCGGCGCAAAAATGCAAAAATTTATATTAAATATTTAGAGGAACGTAAGAATATTATTTTGCCAATAGAAGAACCTTATGCAGAGCATGTGTATCATATTTTTGCAGTAAGAGTTAAAAATAGAAATAAAGTTGTTGAAAAATTGAGGGAAAAAGGAATTTCTGTATTAATTCACTATCCTATTCCTTTGCATTTACAGGTAGCGTATAAAGAATTGGGTTATAAGAAAGGAGATTTTCCTGTTGCCGAAAAAGTAGCTGATGAAATTTTATCGTTACCGATGTCTCCGCATCTAACAAAAAAAGAAATTGAATATATTTGTGATAATCTAATAAAATTTACACTTTAAGTTCAACACAGAATGTAAAATTAGATGGAAGAAAGATTGTATTTCTCGTATAGGAACAAAATTATAAGTGCGGGAGGGATTTATCATATTACTCAACGTGCACCAGGAAATGAAATGATTTTTGTAGAAGAAGATGATTATTTCAGGATGCTTTCTCTTTTGAAAGAGTGGGTAAAAGGATTTAACTTGGAACCTTTTTCTTTTTGTTTAATGCCCAATCATTATCATCTTCTTTTAAAAATAAACGAGCCTAACCTTTCTAAGGCTATGCATTCATTAAATACTACCTATGCCTTGAATTTTAATTCAAAATATCAAAGAAAAGGGCATGTATTTTGTGGGGTTTATAGGGCAAGTATTTGCTTAGATGACACACACCTTATTGGTAGTTCGCTATATATTCATCTTAATCCTCAGAAAGCAGGATTAGTTAAAAAAGCCCAAGATTATCGTTGGTCTTCAGTAGGAGTTTATATAAATCCTGGAAAGAAAAGTTTTATAAGAAGCAGTTATATCCTTAAGATCATTGATGGTGATTTACAAAAAGCAGCCAAAATTTATGAAGATATGTTAAGTAATTATCCGAGTCTGGAATATAAAGATATAAACGAAAACCCTCGAGCAGTAATTGATTTCTGTAAGTGTATAATTCATAAATTCCCACAAGTTCTTTTTAAAGGAGCAATTAAAAAAGATTTTCTTCTGCAAGAATTAGCGATAGATAAGATGATTGAGGAGTGTCGCAAGAGTAAGAGAAGATGTGCTCCTCAGGATAAAGAAGGCGTGATTTATCTGGCAAAACGATTGCAAACTCGTGGATATAATGTTTCGGAGATTGCTAAGATCCTTGGTATCACTCGTCAAACATTGTATAATTTGACAAATAAAGTTCAACTTAAAATGTAAAAGATGAAGAAGGAAATTTTTGTTATTTTTTTGTGCATTTTAATTTTTATTATTTGGGCTTTTCCCAAATATAGTATTCCTGTTTTACTTTATCACAGTATAAGCGATAATGATAACCTCCTTTCGGTTAAACCCGATAATTTTAAAAAGCAGGTTGCCTATTTAAAGAAAGCTAATTATAGGATAATTAAGTTAGACGAATTTTTAGAGATAATGGAAAGTAGAAAGAAAATTCCCCGCAAAACAGTGGTGATAACCTTTGACGATGGATATAAAGATAATTTTACTTATGCTTATCCAATACTTAAGGAATGTAATTTTCCGGCAATTATTTTTTTAATTACTGGGAAAGTTGGAAAAGAAATTGATTTTTTAAACTGGGATGAGATAAAAGAAATGGTGGGTAGTAAAATTATAGATTTTGGTGGGCATACAAGAAATCATATTTATCTTCCTTCTATACAAAATGAAGAAAAACTCTGGAAGAAATTTATGGCTGTAAAGAAGATATTGAGAAAAATACCGAAGTTGTTGTTAAATATTTTAGTTATCCTATAGGAGGGTTTTCAGAAAAGATAAAAGAAATGGTAAAAAAAGCAGGCTATAGTGCAGGTTTAACTACCAATCGGGGAAGTGATTTATGCAATCTAAAAGACCCATATGAATTTAATCGCATTTCCGTAAGAAACGTTAGTCTTTTAAAATTCAAGGTTAAAGTATCAGGATATTATAATCTTTTCAGGAAAGGTAAAAGACCGTATTAAAAATGATTAAGAAAATTCCTCTAACTGTAGTGATATTGGTAAAGAATGAAGAAGAGAGGATAAGGGATTGTATTTTGTCGGTAAAGGACTGGGTTGAGGAGATAATTGTAGTTGATGATGAGTCAACTGATAGAACTGTAGAAATTGCGCAAAGTTTGGGGGCAAAGGTTTTGAAAAGAAAAATGGATATAGAAGGAAAACAGCGTAACTGGGCATATCAACAAGCAAAGAATCTTTGGGTTTTAAGTTTAGATGCAGATGAACGCGTGACCGAAATGTTACGGGATGAGATATGCAAAATTTTTGCAGAAGGTCTTAAATTTAATGGTTATACTCTACCCCGAAGAAATTTCATTGGAGATTACTGGTTGAGATATGGAGGGGAGTATCCCGCTCCGCAATTGAAATTGTTCCGAAAAGACAAGTTTAGATTTGAAGAAGTAGGGGTTCATCCTCGGGCATTTTTAGAAGGAAAATGCGGGCGCTTAAAAAACGATTTACTTCATTACTCTTATCGCAATTTTAGTGACTATTTAAATAAATTAAACAATCAGACTACGCGTGAGGCGGAAAAGTGGATGCTTACAGGAAGAAAAATGACTTTTGGGCATGCTTTATGGCGTACTTTAGATAGGTTTTTTTATAGGAGATTATTAAGAAAAAAAGCTTATCGTGATGGGATTTATGGCTTTATGGTAGCAGTATTTTCTGGACTTTATCAGTTATTAAGCTATGCCAAATATAGGGAAATGCTGGAGAAAAGAATAAAACATGAGTAAAAAACGAAACCTTCTTTTGGATAAAATCATAGAGATTATGAATGAAGAAAAAAGAGGAATAGTTTTAGATATAGGCTGTGGAGACGGAGATTATAGTTTTGGGATTAAAAAGTTAGGATTTCAAGTAACTGCTTTAGATATAGATGATAAGAGATTTAGATATAAAGATGAAATAGAATTTATAAAATGCGATATAACCAAAGGATTACCTTTCTCTGATAATAGTTTTGATTATGTATTGTTTTTAGAGGTGATAGAGCATCTGTATAATCCTTATTTTGTTATCCAAGAAATAAATCGTCTTTTGAAACCAGGGGGATTGATTATTTTATCTACTCCAAATATACTAAATATCAGATCAAGGTTAAGGTTTTTCTTCGAAGGAAGTTTTGATTTTTTTCGAGAACCAACATTAGAATATTCTGAGTATTTTGGAAATAAAAACATTCATGTAACGATTTGGCGTTATCAAGAGCTTGAGTATTTATTTGCGATTACTAATCTACGTATTGAAAAGATCTTAACAGATTTAATTAAAACGCAGCAAAAATTGTTAGCTTTTGTATTTCAACCCATAATAAAATTACAACTTTATTTTAAAAGATTTCGTTCTCTTAAAAAAGGCGGAATTGATTATACACGAATACATAGATTACTTCTTTCTCCTGAATTGCTTTTAGGTAGACATCTTATTATCAAAGCAAGGAAAGAATAATAAATGAAACTCTCGGTAATTGTTCCCGTTTATAATGAAAAGGATTTTATTGGGGAAATAATTAAACAGATTGAGCAGGTAGAAATTTATAAAGAGATAATTGTTGTAGACGACTGTTCTATAGATGGTACGGATGAATATTTAAAGAGATTATCTGATAAGAATAATATTAAAATTATTTACCACGATTGGAATCAAGGAAAAGGAGCCTGTATACGGACTGCTTTGAAATATGCAAAAGGAGATTATGTAATCATACAGGATGCGGACTTAGAATATAATCCAGAAGAGTATAATAAGTTATTAGATACCGCTTATAAAAATAAAGCTTTGGTAGTTTATGGCTCAAGGTTTTTAAAGGGTAGTTTTAAAAAATTTAGTCCTTTACAATATTTGGCAAACAGGATTTTGACTTTTTTTACTAATTTTTTATATGGAGCTCATCTTACAGATATTGAAACCTGTTATAAACTTTTTTATCGGGATATAATATCTAAATTTGTTATAGAAAGTAACCGTTTTGATATAGAAGTTGAACTTACTTCTAAGGTTTTAAAGAATAAAATAAAAATAATTGAGGTTCCTATAGAATACCGAGGGAGAAGATATCGCGAAGGAAAAAAGATAAAAGCGAAAGATGGGATAATTTCTTTTATAAAATTGTTTTTATATAGATTGAAATGATGAAAATAAATTTCCATATATTCTGGAAAGTTTTACTAGTAATAGTTTTATTTTCTGGATTTTTCGTACAATATCGATACCGCGCTCCAAAGAGAAATTTTTCAGATTTTCATATGCTTTATCACGCAGGGAAAAGATTTGTAGAGAGAGAGCCAATTTATACCTTTGAAGGGGGAATTTCTTATTATAAATACCCTCCCTTCTATGCGTTTCTAATATCCTTTCTTGCCAGACTTTCTGAACGGACCGCTGCAAGCGTTTGGTTTTTAGCAAATATATTGTTTTTCCTGTTGTTGATTTACACCTTAAAAGAATTAATCATAGAAAATAAAGATGAGTTTAAGGCTTATACTTTATTTTATTTTTTTAGTGTGATTACTTCCCTTAGGTTTATTACTGGTAATTTTCATCAAGGTCAATCTAATATTTTAATGATGTGTTTGTTTTTCTTGGGGTTATACTTTTTTGATAAAAACAGAGAAAATTTAGCCAGTTTCCTTATCGCTTTTTCTATAATGATAAAGTATATGACAGTTTTGTTTCTGCCCTGGTTTTTGTTAAGAAAGAAACTCCGTTTTTTAACGAAAGTTATAGTATTTATTATTATCTTTAATTTAATACCCGCCATCTTCTTAGGTTGGAAAACCAATTGGACCCTTCTGAAGGAGGGGACGTGTTTTTTGTTTAAGAGTTCTTTGGATAACTATTCCCTAACCTGTTATCCTAACCAATCACTTCTTGCCTGCCTAAACAGGTTTTTTTCTCAAGAAAGTTTTTATAAAGTAAATCTTCTTTATTTACCTCAGAAAACAGTCAATATTATTTTTATTGTTGTAGCAATGATACTTTATCTATTGGCGATAATCCCCGGCAGAAAGATTATGTATGATTTTTCGCTAATTTCTATTTGTATTGCTTTATTTAATCCTAATTCTTGGAGATATTTTTATATCTGGCTTTTACCTTCCTATATGATTTTGATTTATTATCTTATTAAAGCAGAGGTGAAAAATAAGTGGATTCTGGTTTCTATAATTATTTCGTTTGTTTGTTGTTCTTTATTTTCGGAAGAAATAATAGGGGGGAAACTGGCGGATATTTTTGAAATTTATTCCTGTGTTACCATAGGTGCACTCTTTTTGTTTTTAAGTTTATTGCGTTTGAAATTCCTAAATAAAGAGTTTATAAAATAAAAAAGGAGGGAAAATGAAAATTCTTATTACCGGAGGAGCAGGGCTTGTGGGTTCGCATTGCGCAGAATACTTTGCAAAAAAGGATAACGATGTAGTTGTTTTGGACAATCTTATGCGTTCAAAACTTTTTGGCTATGATAAGGATTCGGTAGAATATAACTGGAACTATTTGGGAAAATTTAAAAACATAAAAAGAGTTCTAGGAGATGTGCGTAATGAAGAGGATGTGAAAAAAGCAATGGGTAAGGGAGTGGATGTAGTTATTCATACTGCAGGTCAACCGGGGGTGCCTTCCAGCGTAAGAATGCCTCGTGAAGACTTTGGTATCAATGCCTTTGGCACGCTTAATGTATTAGAGACATTACGTCAGATTTCGCCTCAGGCAACCTTTATTTATACCTCAACCAATAAAGTTTACGGAGAAAATGTAGATAAATTTCCTATTGTGGAGAAAAATACACGTTATGTTTTCAAAGATATTAAAGGGATTTCCGAAAATCTTTCTACTGATTTAACCGGACACACCCCTTACGGAGTAAGTAAATTGGTGGGAGATTTATATACTCAAGAATATGCGCATATCTATGGAATGAAAACTGGAGTGTTTCGCATGTCCTGCATCTATGGGATAAGGCAATTTGGCTTTGAGGACCAAGGGTGGGTGGCTTGGTTTGTAATCGCTACACTTTTGGATAAGCCGATAACTGTTTATGGTAATGGGAAACAGGTACGCGATTTGCTCTATGTGAGCAATTTGGTAGAAGCGTTTGATAAGTTTATAAAATCCGATATAAAAAATGAGGTATTTAATATTGGAGGAGGGGCAAGTAACACTATTTCCCTTCTAGAAATGTTTAAGTTTCTGAAAAAAAAGACAGGCAAAAGTCCAAAAATAAGTTTCTCTCACTGGCGACCTTCAGACCAGAAGGTTTATATCTCGGATATTACTAAGGTGAGCAGAACTTTAAAATGGAAACCCGAAATTAATCCCGAAGAAGGCATAGATAGAATAATTTGTTGGGTCAAGCAAAATTTAGAATATTTTAAATAAATCTTCTAAACACTAATTATTAATAAATACTCCCCCGACAATGCATAATCTATGTTTGTATTTAAATGAATAATTTCTTGGAAAAAACCTTAAGAAACATTGAGGGTTATTTAGAGATAGAGAGAAAGATGGGAGTAGAATATTTTATGAAAGGGGGAAGCATTCAGAAGAGATTAGATTTGCTTAAAGAGATTAGAGAAGAGGTCTTAATTTGCCAAAAGTGTACTCTTTACAAAACAAGGAAAAATATAGTTTTTGGCGAAGGGAATCCTTATGCAAAGATTATCTTTTTGGGAGAGGCACCTGGTGAAGAAGAAGATAAAGAAGGCAAACCTTTTGTGGGAAAGGCAGGGAAATTACTTACGCAGATTATTGAAGCAATGGGATTTAGGAGGGAGGAGGTTTATATCGCTAACGTCTTAAAATGTCGTCCACCGTACAATCGTTCTCCTTATCCTCAAGAAATTAATGCATGTTTTGACTATTTAAAACGACAGATTGAGATTATTAAACCAAAGGTAATTTGTGCTTTGGGGAGGTTTGCGAATCTTGCTTTATCTAAAAAAGACCTTTCTTTGACCCAAGTCCATGGACAAGAATATCTCTATGAAGGAATAAAGGTTATTCCTACTTTTCATCCCGCATATCTTTTACGTAATCCATCAGAAAAAAAAGCTGCATGGCAAGATTTTAAAAAGGCAATAAAAATAGTACAACCCTAAAGTAATAAGTTTAGGATTTAGATTTTGGGATTTGAATACAATTATGGATAAATACGCCGAAGTAATTTTCGGGCTTCCACTTAAAAAGTCATTTGACTATGCGATCCCTGATTCCTTAATGAAGGATGCAGAGATTGGGAAAAGAGTTTATGTTCCTTTTGGAAAAAGGAAGGTCGTAGGTTACTGTATTGGAAAAAGTAAAAAAAGTAAGAGTTCTTATACCAAAGAAATTATTTCCGTTTTAGATAAAGAGATTCTTTTTACAAAAAAAATACTCTTTTTTCTGAAAACTCTTTCTGAGCATTATTTTGCCAGTTGGGGCGAAATGATGGCATTAGCTACTCCTGCCTATCTCCGCCGACCTAAAAAAACATTAGTTTTGGAAGAAAAACCGCAAACCTTAAGTAAAGAGAGAATTTTTACAAAATTTTCTCCTGAGGCTGAGAGAATGATTAATTTAATAAAGGAGAAAGAAAATTTCAATTTTCTTATTTTCGAGGACTATTTTCAAGAAAAGAGATTAAATATCTATTACGAAATTTGCGAATGGGTTCTTAATGAAGGAAAGAGCGTGCTTATTATTGTTCCGGAAATTTACATAGCTGATAATCTGTATTCTGTGTTAAAAAGAAAATTTGATTCTTATGAGATTATTCTTTATCACAGTGGATTTAGCGAGAAGGATGGTTTCATTAACTGGTGTAAGATTAGAGGGAAATACCCCAAGGTAGTTATAGGAACAAGAATGGCAGTTTTCCTTCCTCAGGAAAACTTTGGATTAATTATCGTAGAGGATGAAAGTTCTACTTTTCATAAACAAGATGAATTTCCCTTTTTTAATGCAAGAGATGTGGCAATTTGTCGTGCAAATTATTTTAAAATACCTTTGATATTGGTGGGTATTCCGCCTTTGGTAGAAACTTATTATAAAGCAAAGAAAGATGGTTTTTGGCTTATTGACTTAAGAAATAAGCCCGAGAGATATCCGAATGTATCTGTTATAGACTTATCAAGTGGCAGACGAAGTAAAAACTATATAACTAAGCCTTTGGAAATAAAGATAAATGAAGTTTTAGAAAAAGGTAATAAGGTCTTTCTTGTGCTTAATCGCAGAGGTTTTGCTACTTTTATCAGATGTAGGAAATGTGGTAGAGTAATGCGTTGTGAACGTTGTGAGCGGAATTTTATCTATCATTTCTCTATTAAGAAGCTGGTTTGTCATTATTGTGGAGCTGTTCAGGAAGCACCTTCACTCTGTCCTAATTGCCAAACATCCTATTTACGTTATCAGGGTATAGGGACGGAGAAGCTGGAGAGTGAATTGAGTAGACTTTTCCCTCGCGCAAAAACCGCAAGGATTGATTTAGATATTAAACGGGAAAAGGTATTGAAAAATGTGCTTAAAGATTTTCAGGAAAAACGTATAGATATTTTAACGGGAACAAACATGCTCGTAAAATTGCCTCCCTTATCTGGAATTGGACTCGTGGGGATAGTCAATTTAGAAGAGGATGTTAAATTCCCTGATTTTCGGGGGGGAGAGAGGATTTTTTCTTTGTTGATAAGATTCTTGAGTTTGTTAAAACAAGATAATGAATGGGGGGAGCTTTTGATTCAAACGCGTAATCCGCAAAATAATTTATTTGATGCTTTAAAGAAACTTGATTATGAGATGTTTTATCAAGATGAATTGAGTTTAAGAAAAGAATTAGGATTACCACCTTTTAAGAATCTTATAGTCCTTAATCTGCGGGGTAAGAACCAAAAAAATGTAGAAAAAAATGCCCATCTTTTGGCAAGGAGCATAAAGGAAATGAATACTTCGCGAGGAATTTTTATATCCGATGCCATTCCTCATCCGGTTTTAAAACTGAGAGATAAATATCGCTGGCAAATTTTTATAAAATCTGGTAATATAAAAAATGTATTTGCTCTGTTGGATAAGGTTTTTAAGAAGCAAAGAAAATTTAAAGGCAACGTTTTGACTATTGATATAGAACCTAAGTGAAAAAAGATAGAGACTATGGCAATATTAAGAATTATTGTGTTTCCGGATAGTGTGTTGAGAAAAAAAGCGATGGTAGTGACAAAAATTAACGATGAGGATAGGAAGTTGATTAAGGATATGATAGATACGATGTATGTTTCAGATGGGGTGGGTTTAGCTGCTCCACAGGTAGGGGTTAGTAAAAGAATATTTATTGCCAATTCTAGTGGAGAACGAGGTAAAGAATTAGTGATTGTTAATCCGCGCATTTTAGAAAAGTCTTTAGCTAAAGAAGTCCTTACTGAAGGTTGCCTTAGCCTGCCGGGGGTTTCAGCAGAAGTAAAAAGAAGCAAAAAAGTGGTTTTGAAATTTGAAGATTTAGAAGGCAGAGAAAGAATTATTAATGCCGAAGGTATTTTGGCACGCATTATTCAACATGAAACGGACCACTTAGATGGAGTTTTGTTTATTGACCGCATTGGTGCTCTGAAACGATTCCGTCTTTTGAAAAAGTTCAAGAGAAACAGACGATGAAGATTATCTTCTGGGGAACTTCCCATTTTGCGACTCCCAGTCTGGAAGAGGTTAGTTGTAGTGGGCATGAGATTTTGTCGGTAGTGACACAACCTGATAAAAAACAAGGAAGACATCTGGAATTAAAACCTCCGCCGGTAAAGACCAAAGCGGTAGTCTTGCGTCTAGAAGTAGTTCAACCCGAGGACATCAGAAGCAGGGAGTTCATAGAATATTTAGAGGAAAAGAAAGCAGACCTTTTTGTAATAGTTTCTTACGGAAAGATTTTACCCCGCGAAATTCTCGCCATTCCCAAATTTTATACAATTAATCTGCACGCTTCACTTTTACCCCGCTATAGAGGAGCGGCTCCTATAAACTGGGCGATATTAAATGGAGAACAAGAAACAGGTTTGAGTATCTTTAAAGTAACTGAGAGAATGGATGCGGGGGAAATAATTCTTCAGAAGAGAATTGCTATTTTTGAAAATGAAGATGCAATTACCCTGGGGGAGAGATTAAGCAAAGAAGGTGCAAGATTGTTAAAAGAAGCGATAGATTTGATAGAAGAAGGGAGAGCGGTTTTAATACCTCAGGATGAAAATGAAGTTAGTTTTGCTCCTTTGCTTAAAAAAGAAGATGGAAGAATAGATTGGAATAACCCAGCAGTAAAGATATATAACCAGACAAGAGCACTCGTTCCTTGGCCGGGAAGTTTTTGCCGATGGCATAATAAACTTCTTAAAATATGGAAAACACAAGTGGTAGAGGGCAGTTTTTTAGACGCCCAATACGGAGAGATAGTTGATATCAATAAGGACGGTTTCATAGTTAAGACGGGACAGGGAGGGATTTTGATAAAAGAATTACAACTGGAGGGCGGAAAGAGAATGTCTGCAGAGAAATTTCTTCTTGGACATCAATTGGGGAAAGGAGAATTATTAACCTAATTGTTTTTTATTTGAATCTGTTTAATCAGTATGTTAGTCTATATAATTCGTCTTATTAAAATTTATACTTGCAATTTATAAAAATATTGCTATAATGAACATCTTAATTTAAAAGAAAGGAAATAAAAATGCCAGAACTGCGTAAAGACCCTATTATTGGAAGATGGGTAATTATTGCTACCGAAAGAGCAAAGAGACCCCACGATTTTGTTTCTTTACAGGAAGAGCCTTCCGAAGATGGTTGTCCATTTTGTGAAGGAAATGAAGAACATACGCCTCCTGAGATTTTTGCTTTCCGCAAGCCAAACACACAAAGGAATAAATCAGGCTGGGATGTGAGAGTTGTTCCGAGTATTGCTCCTATTTTGCGGATTGAAGGGAATATTAATCGACAGGGTAGAGGGATGTATGATGTAATGCACGGAGTAGGGGCGCATGAAGTAGTGATTGAAACTCCTCAGCACATTGCCAATATGGCGGATATTTCTGAAGAACAAATTGCCAAGGTTTTTCTTGCTTACATTGAGCGAGTAACTGATTTAGGAAAAGATTTACGTTTTAAATATGTGCTTGTATTTAAGAACTATGGATGGAGTGCGGGGGGTGGAAGGGTAAAACATACGCGTTCACAATTGATGGCGATGCCAGTTAATCCTAAACGAGTAAAAGAGGAACTTTTGGGCGCAAGGACATATTTTGAATTTAAAGAGAGATGTATATTTTGCGATGTTATTAGACAGGAACTTGATTCCGGAGAAAGAATTGTAATGGAATCCGATGGTATAGTTGCTTTTACTCCTTTTGCGGCGCGTTTTCCTTTTGAGACGTGGGTTATTCCCAAAAATCATTCTGCGGATTTTATCACTTTAAAAAGGCAGGAAGTTTTTGATTTGGCTAAAGTAATGAAACAGGTGTTAACTAAGCTTAAAAAGGCACTTAATGACCCACCTTATAATTACATAATTCATACCGCGCCCTTTAGAATACCTAAAAAGCCAGGATATTGGAAAACTTTGGATGAGGACTATCACTGGCATATTGAAATAATCCCTCGTCTCACGCGGGTCGCGGGTTTTGAATGGGGTTCGGGATTTTATATCAATCCCACTCCCCCGGAAGAGGCAGCAAAATATCTCAGAGAATTGGAAATTGCTTGAAATTAGTTGATTGGAATTAGTTGAATAGTCGAGTAGGTAAAGAGTGAAATAGTTAAATAGAGAATTAGAAGGTCGATATTTAAAAGGATGGGAATATGGCAGAATTAAGAAGAGATCCGGTTACAGGAAGATGGGTGATTATTGGTAATGAAAAAGAATGCACCCCTGAAGATTTTGAAGTTGAAACTCATGTGAGAGGTAAAGGAGTTTGTCCTTTTTGTCCGGGAAATGAAACAATGACTCCTCCAGAAATAATTGCCCACCGTGAAGGGGCAACTAGTCCAGATACCCCCGGTTGGCTTACACGCGTCGTTCCTAATAAGTTTCCTGCACTTCAAATAGAAGGTGGTTTGAATAAACGAGGAATAGGAGTTTATGATTTAAGCAATGGTATTGGTGCTCATGAGGTAATTATAGAAAATCCAGACCACAATCGCGAAATTGCTGATTTACAGGACCACGAAGTTGAGAGAGTTATCTGGTGTTATCGTAATCGGAGCATTGATTTACGGGGAGATAAACGATTTAAATATATTCTTATTTTTAAGAATTATGGGAAGAGTGCTGGGGCTTCTTTGGAACATCCCCATTCTCAACTTATTGCTTTACCGGTTGTTCCTAAACGAGTGCAAGAGGAATTACGCGGTTCGCAGAAGTATTTTGAGTACCGTGAACGGTGTGTATTCTGCGATATGATAAGACAGGAATTGCAAGACGAAAAAAGGATAATTATGGAAAATAAACATTTTATTGCTTTCGCTCCTTTTGTTTCCTGTTTCCCTTTTGAATTCTGGATTATACCCAAAGAACATGAATCAGATTTCTCATATATACAAAGAGAAGAGGTAATAAGTTTTGCGAATATCCTCCGCGAGATGCTTAAACGAGCAAAAATAGTGCTCCGTGATCCTTCCTTCAATTTTATTATCCATACCTCACCTTTGGAAGGGATGGAAAGAGAGGACTATCATTGGCACCTGGAGTTCATGCCTAAACTGACCCGCCTTGCTGGTTTTGAATGGGGGACGGGTTTCTATATAAATCCTATGCGGCCTTCCCATGCAGCAAAATATCTCCGAGAAGTAAAGATTAGTTAAATAGTTGATTAGATAAATGGTTAAACAGTTTTAAAAAGGAGGAGGTAAAAATGGGTGTAAGAATTGGAATTAATGGTTTTGGGAGGATTGGAAGACTTGTTTTCCGAGCGGGTTATAAAGATTTGGATGTAGTAGTGATTAATGATTTGCCAGTGGGGACAAAAGTCTTAGGACATCTTTTAAAATACGATTCTACCTTTGGAACATTTTCGGCTAATGTAGAGACAAAAGAGGATGCTTTGATTGTAGATGGGAAGGAAATAAAGGTAACCAGTTTTAAATCGCCGGCAGAAATTCCTTGGAAGAATTTAGGGGTGGATATTGTTGTAGAATCAAGCGGAGTATTTACGGATAAAGAAAAAGCAATTGGGCACATCCAACAAGGAGCAAAAAAGGTCATTATTACCGCTCCTGCCAAAAATGAAGATATTACGATTGTTTTAGGAGTTAATGATACTAATTACGACCCTAAAAACCATCATATAATTTCTAATGCTTCCTGTACTACTAACTGTCTTGCTCCTGTGGCAAAAGTTTTATTAGACAATTTTGGAGTAAAAAAGGGATTAATGACCACTATCCATTCTTATACCAATGACCAAAGAGTCCTTGACCTTCCGCATAAAGATTTACGACGGGCAAGAGCGGCAAATCTTTCGATGATTCCTACTACCACCGGGGCAGCTAAGGCAATAGGATTAGTTCTTCCCCAGTTGAAAGGAAAAATGGATGGACTGGCAATCAGAGTTCCTACTCCAAACGTCTCTTTGGTAGATTTGGTCTGTGAAGTGGAAAAGGATGCTACCAAAGAGGAAATTAATTCTGCTTTCAAACGTGCTTCAGAGACAAACCTTAAAGGAATACTCTATTATTGCGACCTTCCTCTAGTTTCTCGCGATTTTAATGGTTCAAATTATTCGGCAATATTTGATGCGGAATTGACCAATGTGATAGATAAACGTTTGGTAAAAGTTCTTGCCTGGTACGATAATGAGTGGGCATATTCTTTAAGAGTAGTAGATTTGGTTAAATTGGTGGCAAAGAAATTATAAAATTCGCGAAAAAGTTTAAAAGATTAACGCAAAAAAACAAAATCTACCACGAAAGGGAAATGTATGGCAAAATTAACAATCAGAGATTTAGATTTGAAAGATAAGTTGGTCTTGATGCGCGTGGATTTTAATGTGCCTTTAGATGAGAAATTAAATGTTACCGACGACATAAGAATTAGAGCGGCCCTGCCTACGATAAAATATGCTTTAGATAATGGTGCAAAGAAGATAATTCTCATGAGCCATTTAGGTAGGCCAGATGGTAAGGTAAAGGAAGAATTAAGACTAAATCCTGTAGCAAAAAGATTGGAAGAGTTGTTAGGAATAAGGGTAAAAAAACTTGATGACTGTGTTGGAGATTTGACTAAAAAGGAAATTAAAGAGTCTGCAGAAAAAATAATTCTTCTTGAGAATTTAAGATTTCATCCTGAAGAAGAGAAGAACGACTCTGGTTTTGCCAAACAGCTTGCTGCATTGGGAGATTTATTTGTTAACGATGCTTTTGGAACCTGTCATCGTGCGCATGCTTCTACAGAGGGTGTAACGCATTATCTTACATCCGCCGCAGGATTTTTGTTAGAGAAAGAGATTAAATATTTAGGTGAGGCTTTGGCTAATCCCAGAAGACCTTTTGTAGTTATTCTTGGAGGAGCAAAGGTTTCGGACAAAATAGGAGTTATTGAGCATCTTTTACCCAAGGCGGATGCGATTCTTATCGGAGGGGCGATGGCTTATACCTTTCTTAAGGCAAAAGACATAAATATAGGAAATTCGAAATTTGAGAAAGATAAGATTGAACTTGCTAAAAAGATTCTGGAAAAGGCGAATAATTTAAAGAAGAATTTAGTGCTTCCCTCTGACCATCTCATTGCCGATAAAATTGAACCTAATGCTAAAACGTTAAACACAAAAGATTCCAATATTCCTGAGGGATGGTTAGGAGTAGACATAGGAGAAAAAACTATTGATGCGTTCAAAAAGGTTCTTAAAAATGCTCAAACCATTGCTTGGAACGGTCCTTTGGGTATTTTTGAAACTGATTCCTTTAGTAAAGGAACAAAAGAAATTGCTCTTTTTATAGCCGGCCTTTCTGCCATTACCGTAGTGGGCGGGGGAGATACTGCTTCTGCGGTGGCAAAATTCGGAGTGGAAGAAAAGATGACTCACGTTTCTACAGGGGGAGGAGCTTCTTTAGAATATATGGAAGGTAAGGTTTTGCCGGGTATTGCTAGCCTTAGGGATAAATAATTTATACACTAATATAATAAATTGTTTGCTGAGCGTTAAATACACAAGGTAATTTGACAATTTAACAATAAAATTATGAGACGACCAATAATTGCCGGAAACTGGAAGATGCACAAAACTGTTACAGAGGCAATAGATTTAGTAAATGGCCTTAAAAGGAATTTTATTGATGAGATGGAAATGGATATTGTTGTTTGTCCTCCTTATACGGTTTTGTCAGAAGTAGAGGAAGTTATTAGGGATTCTCAGATTAAACTGGGTGCGCAGGATATGCACTGGGAAGATAAAGGCGCTTTTACCAGCGAGATTTCTCCGTTAATGTTAAAGGATTTAGGAGTTGAATATGTGATTATAGGACATTCGGAAAGAAGACAGTTTTTTGGGGAAACTAACGAAACAGTGAACAGAAAAGTTAAATCGGCTTTAAAGTATAAACTGATTCCCATTGTATGCGTAGGAGAAACTCTTGAAGAGAGAAAAAGGGGTGAAACTTTTGAAGTTGTCAAAGACCATTTAGAAAATGGTTTAGGAGGCATAGAAGTGCAAGAACCTTCGGACTTGGTGATTGCTTATGAACCGGTATGGGCAATAGGAACAGGAATAAATGCTACTGCCTCTCAAGCAGAAGAAGTCCATAGCTATATCAGGGATTTTCTGAATAAAATTTTTGGTAAAGATATTGCGGAAGGCATCAGGATTCAGTATGGAGGTAGCGTTAAACCTGATAATATTGAAGATTTAATCAGGGAAAAAGATGTGGATGGCGCTTTGGTGGGAGGAGCAAGTTTGGATTTAGTTTCTTTTACAGAGATTATAAAAAAATCTCAAGCGATTAATCAGCTTAAAGGCGCATGAGATTTATAGGTTTTAAAATAATATTCCCAGCGAAGGAGGAAGGATGTTAGGATTAATTATTGCTGTTCATGTTATTGTATGCGTCTTTCTCATTTTTCTTATTCTAATTCAGCCTGGCAAAGGTTATGGGCTTTCTGAAACGTTTGGTGGGCAAGCACAGACTATCTTTGGGACAAGAGCAGGGACATTGATTACGCGTATAACGGCAATTTCCGCAACGATATTTTTGATTGCCAGTTTAGGTATAGCCATTATCTCTGGCAAAAGGACCACTTCCATTATGGAACGTTTAAAACAGGGAGAAGTTAAGAAAGAAGTAGTAGGAGAAAAGTCCGTTCCTCCGGTAGAAAGTAGCCAAGAAGTTCCTTCCCCAATACAGGAGAATGCTTCGCCGAATCAATAATGTACAGAAGGATTATTGAAGTATTGTCTCTTTTATTCCTTTTGGGCTGTAGTGTAGAAAAAGGTTCTGTCCCTTCCAGTAAGAAAAATTTATCATCACCGCTTCCTCAAAATTACATTCCTTCCATCGGATCTTATGGCGGGAGTCTTATTTTAGCAACTATTGCCGACCCAAAATCTTTTAACCCCATTGTAGCTAAAGAGACTTCAACTACGGTTATCACAGGATTAATTTTTGAGGGACTTACAAGGGTAAATGGAATTACCTTGGATGTGGAACCAAATTTGGCAGAATCTTGGAGGATAGAAAATGATGGGCTTACTTATATTTTTAAATTGCGCAAAGATGTTTTCTGGCACGATGGAGAGAAATTTACTGCTGAGGATGTGGTTTTTACTTTTAATGAATTGATCTACAATCCCAAGATACCTACCAGTGCAAGAGATATCTTTACCATTGATGGGCAGTTGATAAAGGTAGATAAATTTAGTGATTATGAAGTTAGATTTGATTTACCCAAAAGGTTTGCGCCTTTTTTGATGGGGATGGGACAGGAGATTCTGCCTAAACATATTCTCCATAGACCGTTAAAGGAAGGAAGATTTAATTTTACATGGGGTTTAGACACTCCGCCTGAACAGATTGTAGGGACTGGCCCTTTTAAATTGGTAAAATATCTTCCCGGCGAGAAAGTAATTCTTGAAAGGAATGCTTTATATTGGAGGAAGGATAGAGAAGGTAAACGTCTTCCTTATTTAGAAAAGATAGTTTTTCTTATTGTTCAGAGTCAGGATACTGCTTTTCTTAAATTTAAAGAAGGGATAATTGATTACTATAGTTTGCGTGGAGAGGATTACCCCCTTTTAAAACCCAAAGAGAAAGAAGGGAATTTTACGATTTTTAATACTGGCCCTGTTTTTGGAGAGAATTATCTGGTATTTAATCAGAACAGAAGCATTAACCCCCAGACAGGAAAGCCATTTGTTGAACCCAAAAAGATAAATTGGTTTACCAATAGAAGATTCCGAGAAGCGGTAGCCCATGTTCTGGATAAGGAATCGATGATTAATATTGTGCTTAATGGTTTAGGTATTGCACAAGATGGACCATTGAGCCCATCTTCAGGATTCTTTTATAATCCTTACGTTAAGAAATACGAATACAATATAGAAAAAGCAAAAATGATTTTAAGAGAGGAAGGATTTGTTGACCGTGATGGTGATGGTTTTTTAGAAGATAGAGAAGGTAATCGCGTGGAGTTTAGTCTATATACAAATGCAGGGAATAATGAACGCGTTAAAATTGCTCAGCTTATTCGTAAGGACTTCGAGAAGATTGGATTCAAGGTTAATTTTATGCCTTTAGAATTTAATCTTTTGGTTTCTAAACTTGATTCCACTTTTGATTGGGATGCTATAGTCCTGGGATTAACCGGAGGAATTGAACCACACTTTGGTGCAAATGTTTGGTATTCATGGGGGCAGCTTCATCTCTGGTACCCCCGGCAAGAAAAGCCCGCTACAGATTGGGAGAAGAGAATTGATGAAATATTTACCCAGGCGGTTCAGGAATTAGATAAAGAAAAGAGAAAAAAATTGTATGATGAATGGCAATTGATTGTTTCTGAGAATTTACCTTTAATTTATACGGTATTACCTTTCAATATTTTTGCCGTGAGGAACAAATTCGGCAATCTCTATCCAACCTCTTATGGTGGGGCTTTTCATAATATAGAGGAAATCTATATTAAATAGCCAGTATTCAGTAACAGTATTGAGGATGAGAACATATATTTTAAGACGTTTGCTTATTTCCTTTCCTTTACTATTGGCAATTTCCTTCATTACTTTTCTATTTATTCAACTCGCGCCGGGAGACTATTTTGACACACTGAGGCTTAATCCTCAAATTTCTCCGGAAACGATTAGAATGTATGAGGTTCAGTATCAGCTCGATAAACCGTGGATAATTCAGTATCTTTGTTGGTTAAAAAATATACTTAAATTAGACTTAGGTTACTCTTTTACCCAGAAGAATCCTGTTACTAAGGTAATAAAAAGTAGGATTGGGAATACTTTGCTTTTGTCTTTTTCGAGTCTTTTATTTACTTGGTTAATTGCTATCCCTTTGGGCATATTTTGTGCCATAAAGCAGTATCGCTTCTGGGATAGATTATTTTCTGCTTTTTCTTTTATTGGTTTGTCTATTCCGAGCTTTTTTCTCGCCATACTCCTATTGTTTATTGCCAGTCTTACCGGAATATTTCCTACAGGAGGTATGCGCTCGGCTAATTTTGAAGAGTTTAATTTCTTTATTAAGATAATTGATATCCTTAAACACCTCGCTATTCCTACGATAGTAGTTTCCTTAGGCGCGATTGCTTCTTTACAGAGAATTATGCGGGGTAATATGCTGGAGGTATTGCGTCAACGTTACATTCTCACAGCGCGTGCGAAAGGATTACCGGAGAGAAGAGTTTTATATACCCATGCTTTGAAAAATGCGATTAATCCTCTCATAACCATTTTTGGATATCACCTTTCGGATATTTTGAGTGGTGCAGCCTTAACAGAGATAATCTGTAACTGGCCAGGATTGGGGTCGGTTATGCTTAGTGCAGTAAGAAGTCAAGATATATATTTGGTGATGGGAACCATGCTCATCAGCGGAGTTATGCTTATTATAGGGAATTTAGTTGCCGATGTTTTACTTGCTTGGTTTGACCCACGGATAAGATATGAATAAACAAATCCGAAATCCGAAGTCCGAAATCCGAAGTAAAACAAAGACTCCATTTCAGATTGCCCTTTATCGTTTTAAAAAGCATCGTATAGCGATATGGGGTTTCTGGATGTTGGTTGTTCTTTATATTCTTGCAATCTTTGCAGATTTTTTTGCCCCCTATAATTTCGATAATGAAAAGAGAGAAAATTCTTATCATCCTCCCACAAAGATATATTTTGCAAAAGAAAAGAGTCGGCTATATTTTTACATTTACAGATACCAACAGAAATTTGACGATTTTTATCGCCGTATTTATTATGAAGACAGGACGCAGATTTATCCCCTAAGACTTTTCTATAAAGGAGATGAATATAAATTATTAGGGATTTTTAAAACCAGGGTTCATCTCTTTGGTGTAAGTGAGCCGGCAAGAATTTATCTCTTTGGAGCAGATAGTCGTGGGCGAGATTTATTTTCTCGTATCTTACATGGGGCAAGAATCTCGCTTTCTATTGGTTTAGTAGGGGTAAGTATCAGTTTCTTCTTAGGGATGTTTATGGGAGGAATTGCCGGATATTTTGGGGGCAGAATCGACAATTTTATTATGCGACTCTGCGAGATTATCATGATGGTTCCGGGTTTTTATCTGATGCTTACTCTACGGGCAACTTTTCCTCTTAGTTTAAGTTCAGTGCAGATTTATTTTCTTATTGTTGTTATTCTTTCTTTTATTGGGTGGGCAGGATTAGCAAGAGTTATTAGAGGAATGGCTCTTTCTTTGAGAGAAAAAGAATTTGTACTTTCTGCGCGTGTCTCTGGCTTAAGCAACATAAAGGTCATCTATCGTCACATTCTACCTAATTTATTTTCTTATATTATTGTAGCTATTACGCTCTCTATCCCTGGTTATATTTTAGGAGAATCGGTTTTAAGTTTGATTGGTTTAGGGATACAAGACCCTTATGCCAGCTGGGGTAATCTTCTTTCCGATGCAATGGCAATAAGCGAGATTCAGAGGCATCCTTGGATATTAATTCCTGGACTATTTATTTTTATCACCGTATCAGCTTTTAATCTCTTAGGAGATGGATTAAGGGATGCCTTTGACCCGCATAGGACAATGAGTAAGCTCTAAATCAAATGCTGAAGTCGTTTAGAGTTCTGAGTTTTTGTAAAATATGGATAAGTTATTAGAAATTAAGAATCTAAAAGTATATTTTTATTCCAATGGGGGTATCACTAAAGTTATTGATGAAGTTTCCCTGGATATCAAAAGAGGAGAATTCTTTGCCGTTGTGGGAGAGTCGGGGTGTGGGAAAACAATGCTTGCGCTATCTATTTTAAACCTCGTTCCTTCTCCGGGTAGAATAGTGGAGGGAAATATCGTTTTTGAAGGAAAGGAGTTGATTAATTTTTCAGAAAGGGATTGGCAATCTCTACGTGGGAAAGATATAGCTATGGTTTTTCAAGAACCGCTTACTTCATTGAATCCGGTCCTTTCTGTAGGAACTCAGATAGTTGAGATGTTAGTTTTTCATCTCAAGATGGATAAGAGAGAAGCACGTCTCAGGGCTATTGATTCGTTAAGAAACGTCGGTTTTGACCAACCCGAAGTTTTACTTGATAGTTATCCTCATCAGTTAAGTGGGGGGATGCGTCAGAGGGCGATGATTGCCATGTCTCTTTGTTGTAATCCGAAATTATTGATTCTCGATGAACCAACAACTGCTTTAGATACTACCATTCAAGCACAGATTTTAGAATTAATTTTTAGAATAAAGAGAGAGTTTCAACTTACTTCTTTGTTTATTACCCATGATTTGGCTATTGTAGAAGAGATTGCGGATAGGGTGGGAATAATGTATTTGGGTAAAATTGTGGAAACAGGAAAGGTGGAAGAAATTTTCCAGAACCCAAAGCATCCTTATACACAGAAACTTCTTGCCTGTTTTCCAGAATTGAGCAAACCTAAAACTTTTCTCAACGCAATTCCCGGGCAGGTTCCCGACATACTTAATAGGCCTTTAGGTTGTCCATTTCATCCACGTTGTGAAAAAAGGGTTGGGATTTGCGATAAAGAATTTCCCGAGACATCCGAAATCACGGAGAGTCATTGGGTATGGTGCCACAATTTTTGAAAACTTAAAGCACGAATTTCAAATTTTAAAACACAGATGAATATTTTAGAAGTTAGGGATTTAAAGAAATATTTTCCGATTAAAAAAGGGCTTTTTTATAAAACTGTGGGATATGTAAAGGCAGTTGATGGAGTAAGTTTTTCTCTGGATAAAGGGAAAACTTTGGGAATAGTGGGAGAGAGCGGATCGGGAAAATCTACTTTGGCAAAAATGTTGGTAAGAATTATCCAACCTGATGCAGGGGAGATTTTCTTAAAAGGGAAAGAAGTATCTTGTCTTTCTGAGAAGGAGTTTAGGGCATTATTAGGATTTATTTCTATTGTTTTTCAAGACCCGTTTTCTTCCCTCGATCCCCGTTTTACAGTAGAGAAGATTGTTTTAGAAGGGATGGAATTGTCGAAAAAGACTAAGTATGAGAAAAAGACAAGAGTAGTAGAGCTTTTAGAACTTGTGGGATTATCCAAAGATGCTTTAGAAAGATTTCCTCATGAGTTTAGCGGCGGACAACGACAAAGGATAAGCATTGCCCGCGCTTTGGCAGGGGAAACAGAGTTAGTTATTCTGGATGAGCCAGTTTCTTCCTTGGATTTATCGATACAGGCACAGATTATCAATCTTCTAATAGATTTACAAGAGAAATTAAATTTGAGTTATATTTTTATTGCTCATGATTTAAGGGTCATTCGTCACGTAAGTGATGAAGTATGTGTTATTTATCGAGGAAAAATTTTAGAAAAGGCTAATTCTGAGGAGATTTTTAGAAATTCTCTCCATCCCTATACAAAACTTCTTCTTTCTGCGATTCCTACTTTAGGTAAAAAAAAGTTACCCGTTTCTACCTTAAAGATAACAGGGAAAGATTCAAACGGTAAAGATAGATTATGTAGTTTCTTACCGCGGTGTAGAGAAAGAAAGTCTGTTTGCGAAGAGAAGGAGTATGTATTAAAAGAGGTTTCTCCTGGCCATTGGGTTTCCTGTTGTCTTTTTGACTAAACTAATAATATTATTGTAAATAAGAGAAGATTATGGTAACATTTTACTCCATCTACAAAGATTAATCCAGGTTAATTCTTAAAAAAGGAAGTTAATATGATACGAAAGGCAAAGATTGATGAGGTTAAGGAGATTCAAAAATTGATTAATCTGTATGCTGAACGCGGTTTAATGCTTTACCGTTCCCTTAATGAATTATACGATAATATCCGTGATTATTTTGTTTATGAAGAAAGAGAGAAAATTTTAGGAACCTGTGCTTTACATATTTCATGGGAGGATTTGGCAGAGATAAAGTCGCTGGCGGTAGAAGAATCCGTACAACATAAAGGAATTGGATCGAGCCTGGTAAAGGAAGCGATTAAAGAAGCCAAAGCTTTGGGTATTAGACAGCTTTTTGTTTTGACTTATATACCCGAGTTTTTTGAAAAATTAGATTTTAGAAAGATTGATAAAGCGCAGTTACCTCAGAAAATATGGGGAGAATGCATAAATTGTGCAAAATTTCCTGATTGCCAGGAAGTTGCACTTATTAAAAAAATTTGAATATAATAACCGTAATTCGCTATTGGTAATCTGTGATTCGTAAGTAAGAAATTATGGGGGGATAGGGTTTAATTAGTAAGATGGGAATGACTATTACTGAAAAGATACTTTTAGCACATACCCGAGAGAAAGAAATTTACCCGGGAAAATTTATTTTTGCAAAGGTGGATTTTGCTTTGGGTAATGATATTACTGCTCCCTTAGCAATTAAGGAATTGGAGGAGAAGGGGATAGCAAAGGTTTTTGACCGTGATAGAATTGCCCTTATCCCTGACCATTTTACACCGGCTAAAGACCTTGCTTCTGCAAAACAAGCAAAGGTTCTGGCGGTTTTTGCTAAAAAACAAAAGATAAAGCATTATTACGAAGTAGGAAGAATGGGTATAGAACATGCTCTGCTTCCGGAGTTAGGTTTAATAAAACCAGGAGATTTAGTTATTGGGGCAGATTCTCATACCTGTACCTATGGTGCATTAGGAGCTTTTGCTACGGGAGTGGGTTCTACTGATTTAGCAGGAGCAATGGCTATAGGGAAGGTTTGGTTTAAGGTTCCTGAATCGATGAAATTTATATATTATGGAAAATTAAATAAATGGTTGACAGGTAAGGATATTATTTTATATACCATCGGAGATATTGGCGTAGATGGCGCTTTATATAAAGCAATGGAATTTACAGGTGAAACAATAAGAAAACTTGATATGGATGGACGCTTCACGATGTGTAATATGGCAATTGAAGCAGGAGGCAAATCAGGTATTATTGAACCAGATGAAATAACGGTAAAATATCTCAAAACTAAGAATTCAAAACTCAAAATTCAAAACAAAAGCTTAAAATCCGATAAGGATGCAAAATATATTGAGGTTAAGGAATACGATGTGCGAAAGTGGAAAGAACCAGTAGTTGCTTGTCCCGATCTTCCTTCTAATGTAAAACCTGTTTCTGAGTTGAGGAAAATAAAGATTAATCAAGTGGTGGTAGGTTCTTGTACTAATGGGAGAATTTCTGATTTGAGAATTTCCGCAAAAATACTTAAAGGTAAGAAGGTCTATCCTCAGGTGAGAATGATTGTCATTCCTGCAACACAAAGAATTTATTTAGAGGCATTGAAGGAAGGATTGGTTGAGATTTTTGTTAAAGCAGGAGCAGTTTTCTCTACTCCCACTTGCGGACCATGTTTAGGTGGGCATATGGGAATTTTAGATAAAGGAGAGCGTTGCATTTCTACCACAAATCGTAATTTTAAAGGGAGGATGGGACATCCGGATTCAGAAGTTTATCTTGCTAGTCCCAGCGTAGCTACTGCTTCCGCTATTAAAGGAAGGATTGCTCATCCTGAGGAAGTGATTTGAGATGGTAATTAAAGGGAAGGCATGGCTTTTCGGAGATGATATTAATACAGATTTAATTATCCCTGCCAAATTTCTTGTTACTACCGAAGCGGAAATATTGGGGAGAAATCTTTTTGCTGATTTGAGACCAGGCTTTTCACAGGGTATAGAAAACGGCGATATTATTGTAGCGGGTAAGAACTTTGGTTGCGGTTCTTCAAGGGAGCATGCTCCCTTGGCTATCAAAGGAGCAGGAATTTCTTGCGTAATTGCATTGAGTTTTGCAAGAATTTTCTTCCGCAATGCCATAAATATTGGCTTACCGATCGTGGAGTGTAAAGAAGCAGAAGAGATAAAAGAGCAAGATTTACTGGAAGTGGATTTAAAGGAAGGGGAAATTAGAAACCTAACTCAATATAAAGTCTATAAAATACAACCTTTTCCTGAATTTTTGCAGGATTTAATAAATCAGGGAGGGTTATTGAACTATATTAAAATCCGTTTTATTCGTTAAGTTCGTTGCAATTTCTTTTAGTAAAATAATTACACATTAATAAGTATAACGAGGTGATAAATTATGCATAAAATTGCAGTAATTCCAGGAGATGGTACAGGTCCTGAAGTGATTCGTGAAGGACTTAAAGTTTTAGAAGCGGTTTCAAAAATTACTGGTTTTCAATACCGGACAAAGATTTTTGATTTAGGAGGAGAAAGATATTTGAGAACCGGAGAGGTTTTTCCCCCAGATGTTTTTGAAGATATTAAAAAACACGATGTCATTTATTTAGGAGCGATTGGACATCCCGAAGTTAAACCGGGTATTTTAGAGAGAGGAATTCTTTTAAAATTGAGATTTGAGCTAGACCAGTATATAAATCTTCGTCCGGTGAAACTTTATCCGGGAGTGGAAACTCCCCTGAAAGATAAAGGCCCTGAAGAAATAGATTTTGTGGTTATCAGAGAGAATACCGAAGGGTTTTATGTAGGAGAAGGTGAGTTTATAAATAGAGGGACTAAAGATGAAATTGCGCTACAGATAAGCAGAAATACTTATAAAGGAGTAGAACGTTGTATCAGATATGCTTTCGAGTATACAAGAAAGAGAAATAAGAAAAGAAAACTTACTCTTTGCGCCAAAACCAATGTCTTGAATTATGCATCTGATTTATGGTGGAGGGTTTTTCAAGAATTGGCAAAGGAATATCCAGATGTATCTACTGATTATGCCCATGTTGATGCTACTTGTATGTGGATGGTGAAAAATCCCGAATGGTTTGATGTTATTGTTACAGATAATATGTTCGGAGACATCATTACGGATTTAGGAGCAATTATTCAAGGAGGTTTAGGAATTGCTGCTGGAGGGAATATCAATCCAAAAGGCATTTCTATGTTTGAACCAATTGGAGGTTCAGCTCCTAAATATACGGGAAAAAATGTTATTAATCCCTTAGCAGCAATTTGTGCGCTCTCTATGTTACTTGAAGGTGTTGGTGAAGAAGAAGCGGCTAAATTAGTAGAGAAATCTGTGATTGAGGTAGTTTCTAAAAAATTAAAAAGTCTTTCTGCAGGCAAGATGGGTTATTCTACACAAGAGGTGGGAGATTTGGTAGTAGAGTATTTAGATAGTTAGTATTAGGCGGATAAATAGGAGGTGTAAAAGATAGATGGCAAAAGAATACAATGTAGTGCTAGTAGGAGTAGGTGCGGTAGGGGTAGAGATGCTTAAGGTTCTTAAACAGCGTCGTTTTCCCATAAAAGAGTTGAAGGTATTAGCACGTAGCTCAAGAGATATCTTTGTGGATGGTGAGAAATATTCGGTTAAAGAGATAAAGCCAGAGGAGTTTAAAGGATGCGATATTGCTCTTTTTGCCGGTACCGAAGGAGAGAAAGGGGCAGCGGTTTCCTATGCTGCTGAAGCCATTAAGAACGGCGCAGTAGTCATTGATAATGGAGCCGATTTCCGTATGAAACCAGAAGTTCCCCTGGTTGTGCCAGAGGTTAATCCTGAAGATGTAAAATGGAATAAAGGAATAATTTCCAATCCCAATTGCTCCACCATACAATTGGTAGCGGCCATTGCTCCTATTTATCGTATTTCAAAGATTAGAAGAGTAGTGGTTACTACTTTTCAGGCAGTGTCGGGTGCAGGAAGGAAATCGCAAGAAGAATTATTTGTTCAATCAAAAGAAATATTCTCCAGAACGGACAATTTAAGTTCTTGGGAGAAAATGCAAAAAGATTGGTTTAAAGAGAAGATGAAAGAACCCTTAACTTTTCCTTATCCTATCGCCTTTAATCTTATACCTCAGATAGGTAAGTTCGAATCGTTTGACTATACTACAGAGGAATGGAAAATGGTGCGTGAAACACATAAGATAATGCATGATGATAAAATTGAGATAAATGCGACATGCGTGCGTGTTCCTGTATTTAATGTCCATTCAGAATCTATATATTTAGAAACAGAAAAAGAAATTTCAATCGATAAAATAAAAGAAACTCTTGTAAATGCTGGGGGTATAGAGCTTGTAGATGATTTAGATAAAAATGCTCCTTCTGATGATACCAAAAGAAGAACTTATCCTTTACCTATAAATGCTTCAGGTAAAGACCCAGTTTATATTGGAAGAATTCGTCAAGATATTTTTAAGAAAAATGCAATGTCCTTCTGGTGCGTTTCCGATAATCTGCGGAAAGGAGCAGCCTTAAACGCAGTGCAAATTGCCGAATTAGTTATAGGAAAATCAAATATTAAAAATCAAATTTCAGAATGATAGTGCAAAATTTAAAATTTTTTAGAATTTTGAAACTTTCTTTATGATTTTTGTCTTTCTGTCTTGATTCTTAAATTAATAATTACCAGATGATAAAAACAAAACAGCGGGATACTTGGAGGACACGTTTAGGAGTAATCTTAGCAGTAGCAGGTAGTGCGGTGGGGTTAGGGAACTTTTTGCGTTTTCCAGTACAAGCCACCGCAAATGGAGGGGGGGCGTTTATGATTCCCTATTTTATCTCGCTCTTTCTCTTTGGCATTCCTTTAATGTGGATTGAATGGACAATTGGTCGTTACGGAGGAGGCTTTGGACATGGAACTGCACCGGGAATATTCCATAGTCTCTGGGAGAAGAATCGTTTTATTAAATATTTTGGTATAATTGGGATTTTTGGACCTCTGGTGATTTTTATTTATTATACCTATATTGAATCTTGGACTCTTGGGTACAGCTTTTTTGCTTTGACGGGTAAATACGCAAATTTAGGTTCTTCTCAGGAAATGCGTGATTTTCTTGGTGGATATCAGGGATTAGTTAAAAATCAGTTTTTTTCAGGTTTGGGGTGGGCTTATTTATTTTTTACAATAACATTTTTCTTAAACATTTTGGTAGTTTACTATGGTGTTTCTGGTGGAATAGAACGTCTCTCTAAAATTGCGATGCCCTTGCTTTTTTGCTGTGCCATTTTATTAGCTGTAAGAGTTCTTTCTTTAGGTGCTCCGGATCCTTTACGTCCAGATTGGAATGTTAGAAATGGGTTAGGTTTTTTATGGAATCCTGATTTTTCCGCTCTACGTTCTCCTCGTGTATGGCTGGCAGCAGCAGGACAGATTTTTTTTACTTTAAGTGTGGGAATTGGGGTAATTCTTACCTACGCCAGTTATTTATCTAAGAACGACGATGTCGCTCTTTCTGGACTTACTTCCGCAGTTACTAATGAATTTGCCGAAGTTATCTTAGGAGCCAGCGTTGTAATTCCTGCGGCATTTGTTTTTTTTGGTCCTGTAGAGATTAAAAATATTGCAAACGCAGGAAGTTTTGATTTAGGGTTTATTACCATGCCTATGGTTCTTCAAAAGATTGCTTTTTCAAGGTTTTTCAGCTTTCTCTGGTTTTTCCTTTTATTCTTGGCAGGTTTAACTTCTTCTGTTTCTTTAGCCCAACCGGCTATCGCTTTTTTAGAAGATGAGTTTGATATCGAACGCCGGAAAGCGGTAAAGATTTTTGCTTTTATAACCTTTATTCTTTGCCAGCCATCAATTTTCTTCCTTTCACGAGGTGTGCTCAATGACCTTGATTTTTGGGGAGGGACATTTTGCCTAGTTCTTTTTGGGACGATAGAAACCATTCTTTTTGCTTGGGTTTTCGGTATGGAACGTGCTTGGACAGAAATACATCACGGAGCAGATATCAATATCCCTGGTTTTTATAAATTTATCATAAAATACATTACACCTTCTATACTAATTGCTATTCTTTTTTCATGGATTTTAGGAAAAGACGGGAGGGACACGATTTTCTTACGCAATATCCCTCCTACAAATAGAATTTATATCTTAAGTATGCGAATTTTATTAATTATCATTATTGTAACTTTAGCGATTTTGGTAAAGATTGCTTGGAAAAGAAGGAAGGTAGTACAATGAATATCGGGGGATGGATTTTTTTAGGTTTTTCCTGGGGAATAATAATTTTATTTGTATTCTTTTGCTTTATGAGGATCTTTAGGATTAAAGAATGAAAAAAACATTATTCTTTGCTATTTTAGGTGTAGTTGGACTGATTACTTTTATTTTTCTTTACAATCATACTTATCCTATAGCAGCAGTTGAATTAAAAATATCCCGTGATAAAGCAATTGCCCTTTCCCGCGACTATCTTCTTAGTCTAGGCTTCAACTTAGAAAATTTTACTCCTACAGCAATTTTCTATAGACAAAATGACCAAGCACTTTATCTTCAGAGTGTTTTAGGCGTGAAGGGAACTAACGAGCTTATTCGGCAAGATAATTTTCTCTGGGTATGGTCAGTACGTTGGTTTCGCGAACTAGAAAAAGAAGAGTTTTCGGTAGGAATAGACCCCGCTACTGGTAAAATTGCCCACTATCGGCATAGAATACTTGATGAAACAGAAGGAACCAATCTAACTTCGGAAGAAGCGCGTCCTATTGCCGAAGCCTTCCTTAAAAAAATAGGATTTGATCTCGAAGAATGGAAAGCGGTAGATACATCGCAACAGAAACAAAAAAATCGCACCGACCATTCTTTTGAATGGGAAAAAAAAGAGTTTCAAATTGGAGATGCTACCTTAAGGGTGTATGTAAATATTTTAGGAGATAGAGCAGGAGGTTATTGGCGTTATTTTAAAGTGCCCGAGAAATTTATGCGGGATTATCAGAAGAAACGTTCCTATGGTTATATCTTGGGTTTATTTAGCTCTCTTTTTACTATATTTATCTATCTAGTTTGTTTTATAAATCTCTTTAAGCTTTTGAAAAGAAACAAGTTTTATTGGCAATTTTCTTTATACGCTGCAATCTTAGTGGGACTATGTTACGTTTTTGAGTTTTTTAATTCCATTCCTCTTTTATGGGCAAGTTATGATACTACTATGAGTAAAGTTATATACTTTAATATAAATTTTCTCTCCACAGTTATTGCCACCCTTCTTTTTTCTTTAATGGTCTTTCTCTTTGGTTCAGTGGGCCATTCGCTTTCTTTAGAGATGCCCATTGATAGACTTCCCTTTTTCACAGCTTGGAGAAATAATTCTTTTTCTTCTGCTCATAGAAAGAGTATTTTTATAGGTTATCTTATGGCATTTTTCTTTTTGGGTTTTGTCACCCTATTTTACTATTTGGGTATAAAATATTTTGGAGTATGGATGCCGATGGGCGCGCGTTATTCTAATATGTTAGGGACATATTTCCCTTTTCTTAACCCTTTTACGGTGGGAGTGAGTGCAGCAATTTCTGAAGAGTTCATGTTTCGTCTGTTTGCTATTTCTCTTTTTAAGAAGTATTTTAAAAAAGATTTTATCGCAATTTTAATCCCAGCGGTTATCTGGGCATTCGCCCACTCTACCTATGAAATTTTTCCTCCTTATGTAAGGGGTATTGAATTAACTATTGTGGGTATAATTTTAGGTTACCTTTTTCTAAAATTTGGTTTAGAGACTGTAATTATCATGCACTATGCTATTGATGCAATACTGGTAAGTGTTCCTCTTTTAGAGTCAAGGGTTTTATACTATGAGATAAGCGGAGTTATTGTTATTTTTATAGTTTTTATTCCTCTTCTTTTTATTTCTCTATTGAAACATAAAAGACTTTCTCATAAATTAGCCTAATATATTTTTTAAAACACCCATCATAATCTAAATAATATTTAAAATGCGCAACTTTCAATTAATTATTGAATACGACGGAACTAATTATCAAGGATGGCAGATACAGGATAGGAAATTCGAAATTCGAAATCTGAAATCCGGAAGGATTAAAACTATACAGGGAGAAATAGAAGGGGCTTTAGAGAAAATTTTTGGAAAGAGAATAAAATTAATTGGTTCGGGAAGGACAGATAGTGGAGTACATGCTTTAGGACAGGTGGCAAATTTTAGATGCGATACATATCTTAAGCCTTTAAACATTTTGAACGCCTTGAATAGTCATCTTTCTTCAGATGTAAGAGTTTTGAAGGTAAAAGAAGTAGATAAAGAGTTTCATGCTCGTTTCTCTGCCAAATCAAAAGTATATCGCTATATCATTCTAAATCGTCATGTCGCTTCGGTTTTTTACAGAAATTATTCCTGGTTGATTAAACAGAGATTAGATTATTATGCCATGCGCAGAACGATTCGTCTGTTTTTAGGAAAACATAATTTTAAAGCTTTTACTACCACTGACCCCAAGAGAAAAACACAAAATTTCGTACGTACTGTGAAGAAAATTTCTTTTAAAAAATACCGAGATTTTTTAATTTTTGAGATAGAGGCAGATGGATTTCTTTATAATA
Organism: Candidatus Omnitrophota bacterium; assembly: GCA_023819145.1. Taxonomy (NCBI): domain Bacteria; kingdom Pseudomonadati; phylum Candidatus Omnitrophota; species Candidatus Omnitrophota bacterium. The sequence continues at coordinate 49,886 of JAMWCW010000002.1, read as the reverse complement.
TGGTGCGTAATATTGTAGGAACACTTGTAGAAGTAGGGAAAGGTAAGTTAACACCCATAGATGTAAAAAATATTTTCTCTACAAAAGAACGTAAATTTTGTGGTCCTTCTGCTCCCGCTAGAGGGCTCTTTCTCCTTAAAGTAAAATATTGATATGTGCTCTGTTTATAGTTTCATCTTGAATATATAAAGTATCTCGTTTTCTTCTAACTTGGGTTTGCCTTTAAAATTTAAAAAATCGATTTTTATTTTTTCTCCTATCCATTCTTCTATTTCTTTTGTTTTGAAGTAAGGGTAAAAGATGTCTAATCCGTGTAACAAATCTTTCCATTCTTCTCTTAAAATCTTTTTTTCGGTTTCTTTATCTATTTGGGGTTCTTTGTTTATAAGTTCAAGTAAAGAAAAGGTTTTGTCTTCATCTTCAGAAGAATAAAGATAGATTTTTTCGTCGGGGTTAATTTCTTGTCCAGAAGATAAATAAAAGACGTCCTTTTCTTCTGACCAGGCAAAAGAAGGCATAAGCACTATCATAAGGCTTATAACTATAATGTTAATCATCTTGTAAAAATTATAGCATATGCTTGTTAAGCTAACAATAATTTTCCTTGAGAATTATATGCAAATATGGTATCTTTTTTTCTGATTTTTAAGGAGGGTTCTGATGGGTAAAATAAGTGATTTTTTTAATTTGAAATCCTTAGGAACAAATTGGCGGACAGAAATTGTTGCCGGGCTTACTACTTTTATGACCATGGCTTATATTATTTTCGTTAATCCTGCTATACTTTCTACTGCTGGGATGGATTTCGGAGCGGTAATGGTAGCTACTTGCTTAGTAACTGCAATAACCACTATTTTTATGGGAATTTACACCAATTATCCTATTGCCCTAGCTCCGGGGATGGGTATCAATGCTTATTTTGCTTATACGGTATGTATAGGAATGAGGATTCCTTGGCAAGTTGCTTTGGGTTGCGTATTTTTGGAGGGTTTGATTTTTGTAATCCTTACTGCTTCTCACGTACGCCAGTTAATTTTTGATGCCATTCCTCAGACTATTCGCATCGCTGTAGCCTGTGGTATTGGACTTTTGATTGCTTTTGTTGGCTTGAAGGATGGAGGAATTATTGTTGCTCATCCCGCTACATTTGTAACCTTGGGTAAAATTACCAATTCCCATACCGTTCTTTCACTTTTTGGAATTTTGCTTACCGCTTTTTTCTTAACCAAAAAGATAAAAGGAAGTATTTTTTTAGGTATTTTTTTTACCGCTCTTTTAGGAATTCCTTTGGGAATAGTAAAATACCAAGGCTTAGTAAGCTTACCACCTTCACTTTCTCCTACTTTATTTAAACTTGATATCTTTGGTGCCTTAAAACTTGGTTTTTTAACTATCATTTTTACTTTTCTATTTATGGATATTTTCGACACTGTGGGTACATTAGCCGGGATAGGGGAGATAGGGGGATTTATTAAGAACAGTAAACTTCCCAAGTCAGGACGTTGTTTAATGGTTGATGCCTTAGGTACTGTTTTGGGTTCTTTGGTAGGAGTTTCTACTGTAACCAGTTACATTGAGAGTGTCTCGGGGATAAGCGAAGGTGGTCGTTCAGGATTGACCAGTGTTATCGTTGGCTTATTTTTTATTATTTCTTTATTTTTTGCTCCTTTTGCCCGTATGATTGGGGGAGGGTACGAAGTAAGCCCGGGGATGGTGCTTCATCCGGTTACCGCCCCTGCTTTGATTATCATTGGTTCTTTGATGTTTCTTTCTATAACTAAAATAGATTGGCGAGATTATTCTGAAGCAATTCCTGCTTTTTTGGTTATTATTACTATGCCTTTAACTTTCAGCATCGCCAATGGTTTAGCCATTGGTTTTATCAGCTTCTCAGCTATAAAATTACTTACGGGTAAAGGGAAAGAAGTTTCTTGGATTGTTTATCTTCTTTCTCTGCTCTTTATTCTAAAGTTTGCTTTTCTGGAGTAATTCAAGGCGATGGCAATAATTTCACCTTTTAGAGGTATTTTTTACAATCCGGAGAAGGTAGAAGATTTTTCTAAAGTAGTCTGTCCACCTTACGATGTAATTTCTCAACAAGAGCAAGATAAATTTTATAAAACTCATCCCTTTAATATTATCCGCGTTGACTATGGTAAAGTTTTCTCTAACGATAATTACAAAAACAACCGTTACACACGTGCCAATGTTTTTTTTAAGAGATGGCAAAAAGAAAAAATAGTAATTCAAGACAAAACTCCTTCTTTATATCTTTTAGCCCAAGAATTTATATACAGAAGAAAGAAATTTGTGCGCTGGGGGATTATCTGCAGATTTAAATTATCAAATGAAGGTCAGATTTTTTTTCATGAAAAAACCTCACCGTTTCCCAAAAGAGACCGTTTTAAACTTCTTAAATCAGTCAAGGTAAATCTTAACCCCATATTCTCTATTTTTGAAGATAATCATAGATTTATTGAAGGGATAAGTAATAGTTATTTCTCTTTACAGCCTTTTATCCAATTTGAGTTTTCTGGAGTGAAACATTCTTTATGGCGCATAGATAATTTAGCATTGATAGAAAAAATAGAAGATTATTTTCTTAAGAAAGATATTTTTATCGCCGATGGGCACCATCGATATGAAGTAAGTCTTTTATATCAAAAATACTGCCAAAAGAAAAATTCTCAGCATACCGGTAATGAGAATTATAATTTTGTTATGATGTATCTTACCCCTATGGGTAACGAGGCATTAAAAATTCTTCCTACCCATCGTCTTATAAAGGAAGTTCCTCAGAATTTAATAAATGAATTAGATTTATATTTTGATATTGAGCCGGCGAGAAAAGATTCCCTTTTTTCTTTACTGGATAAATCCAATAAAAAAACGTATGTGTTTGGAATGTATATGGGTGGGAGGTTTTTTACACTTCTTCTAAAAAAGAGTCTAAAGCCAGAGATGATTGTGCGTGATAATAAATCCCTTGCTTGGAAGAAGCTCGATGTTTCTATTTTTCACAGTCTTATTATAGAGCATATTTTAAAAATCAAAAATTCTGATTTTAAAAACATTTACTATACACAAAATGTAGAAGAAGCGATTCTAAGGGTAAAAAATAAAGAGTTTAAGGTGGCTTTCTTTCTGAGACCGACTTCCGCTCAGGAGGTAAGAGAAGTGGCTTTGGCAAAAGAGCGTATGCCCCACAAATCTACATATTTCTATCCCAAGATTCCCTCGGGTTTAATCACTAATCCTGTTTAGCGATATTATAATAATTGTATGAAAAATAATTTTATGGTATACTATCCTCGCTATAATTAAATTTGATAGAGGGAGGTGAAAACAATGTATGCAGTTGTTTCCATAGGAGGTAAACAGTATAAAGTTAGAGAAGGACAGGAAATTAAGGTAGAAAGGTTGCCAGTTAAGGGAAAGAAGGTAACTTTAAAAGATGTGCTTCTATTGGTAAATGATAAAAATATAGAAATAGGAAAGCCTTTTGTTCCTAAAGCAAGGGTAATTTGTGAAGTTTTAGGCGAGAAGAAAGCAAAAAAGGTAGTGATTTTTAAATATCGGAGGAGAAAAAATTATCGTAAGAAAATTGGGCATAGACAGATTATTACACACTTGCGGATTAAGGAAATAAACGTAGGAAAAACGGAAAAGGAGGGTGAGGAGTAAATGGCTAAAGGAACTTCTGCAGGAAGGAACGACCGCGATAGTCCTGGTCAAAGGTTAGGAGTTAAACATTATGCAGGAGAGTATGTATCTGCAGGAACTATTCTGGTTAGACAGAGAGGAACGGTTTTCAAACCAGGCTTAAATGTAGGTAAAGGAAAAGACTATACTCTTTTTGCTAAGAAAGATGGTATAGTAAAATTCCCAAAGGAAAACTTAGTTTGTGTCGTTCCCAAAAAAGAATAATGGTTTTGGGAATATGATAAGTGATGAAGCCAATTTTTATTGACTATGTGGAAATAGAAGTAGAAGCAGGAAAAGGTGGTAGTGGATGTAAGAGTTTTTTTCGTAGCCGTTACCATCGTTTTCCAAAGCCAAATGGAGGTGATGGCGGAAAAGGAGGAGATATAGTCATCGTTGCAGATAATAATATACATACACTTATTGATTTACAATACCGGAAGCGTTTTGTGGCAGAGAATGGTCGAGGTGGGGGAGGAAATTGTAAGAAAGGGGAAGATGGGAAGCCTTGTATTATAAAAGTTCCTATTGGAACTTTAGTTAAGGATGCTAAAACAGGTTTTATTCTTCGTGACCTTACCTATTCTGGTGAGGAGGTGGTGGTAGCCCGAGGTGGAAGAGGAGGCCAAGGCAATGGTCTGAGAAAACCCGCTACCCCGGGATTATTGGGAGAAAAAAAGAGATTGATTTTGGAATTAAAAATAATTGCCGATGTGGGAATTATTGGCTACCCTAATGTTGGCAAATCTACTTTGTTGAATCGCATTTCATCTTCTCGTTCCAAAGTGGCAGATTACCCTTTTACTACCAAAGCACCTGTTTTAGGTTGTGTGAAAATAGAGGGTGAAGATTTTTCCTTTGTGGCGGCAGATATGCCTGGTTTAATCGATGGTGCACATAAAGGTAAAGGATTAGGATATCAATTTTTGAGACATATTGAAAGGACAAAAATTTTACTACACGTGGTAGATATTTCCCAACCACACGGTAGAGATGCTTACACAGATTATCTTAGTTTAAATAGAGAAATTTCTTTATACAATTTTGAATTGGGTAAGAGGCCTCAACTTGTGATAGCGAACAAAATAGACATTCCGGGGAGTGCTGTTAATTTTAAAAATTTCTCAGAAAAATTAGAAAGAAAAATATATCCTGTATCTGCTCTTACTGGGGAAGGGATAGAATCACTGTTAAAAGCAGTTAAAGAAATGTTGAGTTGAGATATGCGTAAGAATATAATACAGGGTTTAAAAAAGATGGTGATAAAAATCGGTACAAGTGTTTTAACTACCAACGCCATTATTGACCGTGCCAAAATAGAACGGATAGTAGAAGATATTAGCACTTTGCTAAATAAGGGAATAAAGGTATGTTTAGTTTCTTCCGGTGCTATAAGCAGTGGTATGTCTGTTTTAGGTTTGAGGACAAGGCCCAAAAATCTTCCCCAGCTCCAGGCGACTGCTGCGGTGGGACAGAGATATTTAATGGATTTATACGCAGATGCTTTTCAAAAACATAATCGAACAGTGGCACAGATATTATTAACACAGGAAGATTTGAGGGAAAGGAATCGTTATTTAAATGCACGTAATACAATTTATACTCTGTTAGAGAAAAAAATTATTCCTATTATAAATGAGAATGATACCGTGGCGGTAGAGGAGATAAAGTTTGGAGATAATGACAGACTTTCCGCTTTGGTTGCCAGTTTAATTGGAGCCAATCTCCTTATTATACTTTCTGATGTTGATGGCTTCTATATGGGACATAATCTACTTTCAACAGTCAAAGAATTCACCCCTGAGTTAGAAAAATTTGCCTGCGGGACAAAAAGCAAAGAATTATGTGTGGGTGGTATGTCTACTAAACTCGAAGCAGTGAAGATTTGTTCACGGGCAGGTATACCCTGTATACTTGCTAATGGTAACCGTCCGGGAATATTGGATAAGGTTATAAGCGGTGAAAATGTTGGAACATTATTTTTACCTCAAGGGAAGAAACTTGCAAGCAGAAAACAGTGGATACTATTTAATTTAAAACCAAAAGGGAGAATCTACATTGATAAAGGGGCTGTTGAGGCAATATTGGGAAAAGGAAAAAGTCTTCTTCCCGCAGGTATAGTTAAAGTGGAGGGAGAGTTCTTCGATACGGATTTAGTGAGCATTTTTGATATAGAAACGAAAAAAGAAATTGCGCAGGGTATAACAAATTACGCAAAGGTGGATTTGGATAAAATAAAAGGATTAAGTAATCAGGAGATAGAAAAAGTTTTGGGTTATAAGTATTACAATGAAGTAATTCATCGAGATAATTTAGTAGTATTGTAAGAAAAAAATAAATTATGTCTATAAAAGAACAAGTCTTAAAAGTTGCTCAGCGAGCAAAATCTTCTGTAGGACGGTTATCAATTCTTACTACGGAAGTCAAGAATACCGCCTTAAAAGAAATGGCAGATACTCTAATAAAAAACACAGATTATCTTATAAAAGAGAATCTTAAAGATATAAAATTGGCTAAAAAAAGAAATCTTTCCTCTTCTTTTATTGACAGACTCAAACTGAATGATAAAAGAATTAAGGAGATGGCTGATGCGTTAGAAGAAATTGCAGAACTTCCCGACCCTGTAGGTGAGATTATAGACATGTGGAGAAGGCCTAATGGATTAATTATTGCCAAAATGCGTGTTCCTATTGGTGTGGTTGGTATTATTTACGAATCACGGCCGAATGTTACTTCTGATTGTATCGGACTTTGTCTCAAGTCTGGTAATAGCGTGATTTTAAGAGGGGGATCGGAAGCCCTGAGGTCTAATTTAGCAATATTTAAATTACTTCAGGAAATAAGCAAAAAAAGCGGTATTCCAGAGGGAGCAATTCAAATTGTTAATACTACCGATAGAAAAGCAGTTGAAATTCTTTTAAGTTTAAGTGAGTATATAGACCTTATTATTCCCCGCGGAGGGGAGAGTTTAATAAAAGAGGTTACGGAAAAGTCAAAAATTCCTGTTATTAAGCACTATAAAGGAGTTTGCCATATTTTTGTAGATGAGTTTGCAGATTTGAATATAGCAATAAAAGTTTGTTTAAATGCAAAGATACAGAGACCATCTACATGCAATGCTATGGAAACAATGCTTGTGCATAAGAAAATCGCTAAAGAATTCTTACCCCAAATAGCTCTTGAATTTAAGAAAGCAGGTGTAAAGATTAAAGGGTGTTATCAAACCAAAAGAATTTTGAGAGATATAGAATCAGCTAATGAAAATGATTTCTATACCGAGTGGCTTGATTTAGTTCTTTCAGTAAAGATTGTCAATAATATTGATGAGGCTATTGCTCACATCTCTAAATATGGCACACAGCATTCCGACGCTATTATTACAGAAGACGATAAAAATGCTCTGCGTTTTTTAAAAGAGATTGATTCAGCGGCAGTTTATGTAAACACGTCAACGCGTTTTACCGATGGTTATCAGTTTGGATTGGGAGCGGAGATGGGTATTTCTACGAATAGAATTCACTGTCGTGGCCCTATGGGTTTGAGAGAACTTACTACCTATAAATATGTTGTGCTTGGGAATGGGCAGATCCGCACTTGATTTTTGAACTGTCAAATTGCTCAGCTTTTATTGTTATAGTTACATCATAATGATATAGAAAATATATATATGTTGAGAATCGGTATTTTAGGGGGGACTTTTAATCCTATTCATTTAGGGCATCTTATTCTTGCTGAGGAGGCGTATAGAATTCTTGGCCTAAATAAAGTTATTTTTGTTCCCTGTTATCTGCCTCCCCACAAGAGTTATAGAGGTTTAATTTCAGCACAACATCGGTTGGCGATGATAAAAGAGGCAATTAAGGGAAATAATCATTTTACTGTTTCCGATATTGAATTAAGAGAAAAAGAAATCTCTTATACATTTAAAACACTCCAAAAATTTAGAAGAATTTTTCCCCGCTATACCAAAATATTTCTCATCGTGGGTTCAGATGCAATAAGAGAATTAACGCATTGGAAAAACTTTAAGACCATAATAGAGATGTCAAAAATTATAATTGCTAAACGAACAAACTTTCCCGTAGATAAAAAACCGCATTGGGCAAGAATAATAAAAATTCCTCAGATAGAAATCTCTTCTTCCGAGATTCGCAGTAGAATTAAAAAAGAAATTACAATCAGTTATTTAGTCCCTTGTGCAGTAGAAAAGTATATAGAAAAAAATAGACTATACAGAAATGCATAATAACAACTCAGTTCAAAAAAATGGTTACAGGAAAAATTTTTCTCGCAATAATCGTATGGATGTTTTTGCCCTCTTTCTTCCTGAGATAAAGAATTTTTTAGCTATAAAAGACTTTTCATCGCTTAAAGAACTTTTGAAAAAGATGCATTCCATAGACATTGCTGACGGCTTTAAATATCTCCAAGATAGCGAAAAGATTATTGTTTTCAAATTGTTAAGTATTCGTAAAGCAATAGAAGTTTTTGAAGACTTATCTTCCTCAGAACAACAATTTATCCTTAAAAATCTAGATAATCAAGAAGCCTCCCAGGTTTTGAACGAGATGGCTCCCGATGAAAGAGCAAAATTATTTAAGGAATTACCTCCTAAAACAGTAAAGAAACTCTGGTCATTTTTGAAGGAAGAAGAAGCAGATGATGTGCGCAAGCTTCTTACCTATAAAGCAGGAACCGCGGGTTCCATAATGAATACAGAGTTTGTGGAGTTAAAGAAAGATATGACTGCTCGTCGGGCAATCCTTACGCTACAGGAAAGTCAGCGTTCAGGTCAAACCAAAGCAATATATTCTGTATATGTAACGGATGAAGAACATAGATTAATCGGTGGAGTTAGTTTACAGAATATTATTACTGCCCCACCGGATATTCTTATAAAAGAGATTATGAGTGATGTAAATCTCATCAAGATAAATGTAAATATGGGAATGCAAGAGGTGGGTAGATGGTTTAAGAAATACGATTTGCTGGATGCTCCGGTAGTGGATAATGAGAATAGGCTCTTGGGTATAATTACTATAGATGATGTTATGGATATAATTGAAAAGCAGACCTCACGGGAATTTTATGAAGTTGGTAAAATGTCAGGTTTAGAGATTCGCTATGCCGAAGCACGTTCTTTAGACCTGGTAAAGCGTAGAGCGGGATGGTTGATTTTGCTTCTGATTTTTGATTTTTTAACTGGTACGGTGTTAAAAACTTTTGAACATGCCTTGGGGACAGTGGTTGCTTTGACATTTTTTATCCCGATGCTCTTAGATACAGGAGGTAATGCAGGGGCACAAACTGCAATTACTATAATTCGGGGTTTAGCCACCGGGGATGTTACCTTTCGTAATATCTGGAAAGTTGCCAAGATGGAGTTATTTGCTTCTTTATTCATGGGAATTATCGTTGGGACAGTGGCTTTCTTGAGAGCATTTATGTTGCAACAGGATGTTTTCCTTGCTTTGGTAGTAGGTTTTACTATGGCAAGTATAATTTTACTGGCTATTTCCACCGGACTTTTTCTACCTATTCTTTCCAAGAGAATTGGGCTCGACCCTGCAGCTTTAGCAGGACCAATTACTACCAGCATTGTAGATATTGTAGGACTTATAATTTACTTTAAAATCGCACAATTTTTCTTGCCTATTTTAAGAAATTAATGGATATTTTATTTATCATCTTTTTTATTTTTTTTCTAGGAATTTTTTCCTTCTTTTTCTCTGCTTGGGAAACAGCCATTCTTTCATTAAATAAATTAAGAATTCGTTCTTATGTAAATCAGGGGAAACGCCGGGCAGAAATTGTATACAATATACTTACTCATTTAGATAGATTTATCGTCACTATTTTAGTGAGTAACAATTTTGTAAATATCGCTCTCTCTGCTTTAGGAGCAGCATTATTTATATATCTATTCGGACAGAAATTTGGGATATTAATCTCAACTATAGCCATTTCTTTCTTTATCCTAATTTTTTGTGAAATTACTCCTAAAATCATTGCTACTAAATATCCGGAGGCAATTGCTTTAAAATTCGCCTACTTTATAAAATTTTTGATTAAATTAGTTCAGCCATTAGCGCATTTTTTTACTTACCTAAGTAACGGGATTATAAAACTATTAGGAGTGGAGACTAAGAAACGTTCTCCATTAGTTACTGAAGAGGAGATTCGTTTAATGATTGAGTTAGGGAGAGAGGAGGGAATTCTTTTAGAAGAGGAAAGAAAGCTTATACATCACATATTTGAATTTGGTGATACCCTAGTTAAGGATGTGATGATTCCGCGTGAAAAAATGGTTTGTGTGGAATTAAATGCAAGTGAAGAGACCCTTTTAGATCTATTGATAGAAAAAGGCCATACACGCATTCCTGTATATAAAGAAACTCTCGATAATATAGTAGGAATTATTTATGCCAAAGACCTGCCTTTTATGTGGAAAAATGGTTCTTTGATTATTATTGCGGACATCATGCACCCTGCTTATTTTGTTTCTCTAAATAAAAAAGTTTCGGAATTACTACAAGATTTTCAGAAAATGAAGATTCAAATTGCCATTGTACGTAATGATGTTAATAAAGTTATGGGGCTGGTGACTTTAGAGGATATTCTTGAAGAGATTGTAGGCGAAATTGAAGAGAGTCCACGCTGAATTTTTAAATTGAATTTATTATAATGTTGATATAATATATTTAACTGACTAACAAAGAAAGAAAATGAAATATGTATTTTTAGTTGGTGATGGAATGCAAGATTTTCCTCTTCAGGAGTTAGAAGGAAAAACACCTTTGGAGGTAGCTAAGACGCCAAATATGGATTACATTGCGCGGAATGGTAGAGTAGGTTGGGTAAGAACTATTCCTCACCAGATGCAGGCTGGTTCTGATGTAGCAATTATGTCGCTATTGGGATATAATCCCAAGGAGTATTACAAAGGACGTGGTCCTCTGGAAGCAGCTAATTTAGGTGTAGATTTAAAAGAAGAGGAAATTGCCTTCAGGTGTAATTTAGTTACCGTGGAGAATGGAGTAATGATGGATTATAGCGCAGGACATATTAGCACTCACGAGGCAAAAGTCTTGATAGAAATTCTCAATCAAAAACTCTCTACTGAGTATTTTCATTTTTATCCGGGAGTAAGTTACAGACATATAATGATTTCCAAAGAGATAGGCGAGGAACTAAGATGCACTCCCCCCCACGATATTACGGGTAAAAAAATTGACAAATTCTTACCCCAAGGAAAGGATGCAGAAATAATTATTGAATTGATGCAAAGTTCGCGAAGGGTTTTAATAAGTCATGAAATAAACCGAGTAAGGATTGACCTTAAAGAGAACCCTGCTAATATGATTTGGCTTTGGGGACAGGGTAAGAAACCACGATTGCCTAAATTTTCAGAGAAATACAGCGTGGAAGGGAATGTAATTTCTGCAGTCGACTTAATTAAAGGATTAGGTAGGATAATCGGGCTTGATCCGATTAATGTTGATGGAGCTACAGGATATTATGATACCAATTATATAGGAAAAGCAGAAGCTGCTTTAGAAGTTCTACAGGATAAGGATTTTGTTTTTGTCCATGTGGAAGCTCCCGATGAAGCAGGACACAATGGGGATTTAAGGGCAAAGATTTCTGTGATAGAGAGATTTGATTCTCTGGTAGTGGGTACAGTGTTAAAAAAACTGGAAGGGAAGGAAGATTTTCGTATTTTAGTAAGTTCGGATCACCCTACTCCTTTGGCTATCCGTACTCATTCTTCCGAACCAGTTTTTTTTGCTATGTTCGGTGAAGGCATAGGTAAAGATGATGTGGAAGAGTTTAATGAAAAAAGTGCACAGGCAACCAGTTGGAAGATAGAAGATGGTTATAAGTTGCTAGAGAGTTTTATAGCGAGATGAATACCTTAAATATCGTCTTAATTACTTTTCTTTTGTTTTTAGGAGGATACATTTTATATGGTAGATATTTAAGTAAAACATTTAACGTAGATTCCCGACGGCCTACACCTGCACAGGTAAAAAAAGACGGAATTGATTGTATTGCTTCTTGTCACTGGACAATTCTTTTTGGGCATCACTTTTCCTCAATTGCTGGAGCGGGTCCAATTGTTGGACCAGTGATAGCAGTTGCTTTATGGGGATGGGGTCCAGGTTTACTCTGGATTGTTTTAGGTACAATTTTCTTAGGAGGAGTACACGATTTCGGTTCACTTATGGTTTCCGTGCGTCACGATGCTCGTTCAGTAGCAGATGTAGCGGAAGACCTTATCGGTAGACGAGCAAAGATTATATTTTCAGTTTTTGTTTTACTTGCCCTTATCTTGGTTATTGCAGTATTTGCGGTGCTTTCTGCTAAAACATTTGTGATTCAACCCGAAATTGTAATTCCTTCTTTAGGTTTGATTCCACTGGCTATTTTAGTGGGGATGAGTTTATATAGATTTAGAGTAAATCAAATTCTGATTACTTTTATAGGCTTGGGATTATTAGTCGTTTTTTTATTTTTAGGAAGTTTATTTCCGGTAAAGATTCCTTTAGCACAAAGTCTTTATTTTTGGATAGCGGTGTTGTTTTTATACAGTTATTTTGCATCTGTGGTACCAGTAAATATACTTTTACAACCCCGCGACTATCTTTCTAGTTTCTTATTAATCTTCGGGTTAATTTCTGGATATATGGGGATATTCTTATCTCCTCCACATATAAATTTGCCAGTTTTTATTTCATGGCGTACAAAAAGTGGCGAGCTTTGGCCGATGCTCTTTGTTACTATAGCTTGTGGAGCAATATCAGGATTCCATTCATTAATTGCTTCGGGAACCACCTCTAAACAAATTGCTACTGAACGGGATGCGAGAAAAATTGGCTATGGAGCAATGGTCATGGAGGGTTTGGTAGCGGTTATGGCAGTTTTAGTAATTATAGCAGGATTTCCCTCACAAAATATTTTGAATAAAGTTTTAGAGAATAGAGGAGGACCGATTGGGGCTTTTGGTGAAGGTTTTGGGAGATTAACAAATTCTTTTTTAGGGATGTACGGTAGTAGTTTTGCCGTACTTATTCTTAATGCCTTTATCTTAACCACCTTAGATACCGCTACAAGAATTGGCAGATATCTTACCACCGAACTTTTCAGAATTAGAAATAGATATTTATCTACCTTTATTGTGGTTATTTTGAGCGCATTTCTTGCCCTTACAGGAAAATGGGAGAAACTTTGGCCTATTTTTGGAGCTTCTAATCAGTTGGTAGCGGCTTTAGCGTTAATAGTAATTGCCACTTGGTTACTTTCTCAGAAAAGAAAGTTTTATTTTGTTGCTATTCCCGCCGTTTTTATGCTTTTTACAACGGTGGGAGCGTTGGCTTTACAATTTAGACATTTTCTGAAAGAAGGAAATTTTTTATTAAGCGGTATATCCATAGTTTTAATTTTATCAGTACTTTTTATATGCTGGGAGGCAAAAAAAGTATTGTTAAAAAGATAGAGATAAGAGAGGTTTTTAGATATGAGAAAATTGATTGTGCAAAAATATGGAGGAACTTCTGTCGCTAATCCAGAAAGGATTAAAAATGTTGCACGAAGAATAGTTACTTACAAAGAAAAGAAATTTGATGTAGTAGTTGTAGTTTCTGCCCCGGGAGATACCACCGATGAACTGATTGATTTGGCTTATCAGATTACACGTAATCCTCCCGAACGGGAATTGGATATGTTGCTTTCTACCGGAGAACAAATGTCCAGTGCCCTCCTTGCTATGGCGATTCAGAAATTGGGTTTTAAGGCTATTTCTTTTACAGGGATACAGATAGGAATACTTACTGACAGTAGTCATACTAAAGCACGGATTATAAATATTGATACCCGGAGGATAGCAGAAGAGTTAAACAAAGGTAACATCGTAATTGTTGCAGGTTTTCAAGGTGTTTCGCAGAACCAAGATATTACAACTTTGGGAAGGGGAGGTTCAGACCTTTCCGCCGTTGCTCTGGCAAAAGTTCTGGGGGCAAAACTTTGTGAAATATATACCGACGTAGAAGGAATTTATACTGCCGATCCTCGCATTGTTTCCGATGCCAGAAAACTCGAAAGATTAAGCTATGATGAAATGCTAGAAATGGCTTCTTTGGGGGCTCAGGTTATGCAGGCACGTTCTATCGAATTGGCTAAGAAATTCGGCATTCCCATATATGTCCGTTCTTCATTTAACAACAAACGTGGTACATATATTGTAAAGGAGGGGAAAAAGATGTTGGAAGGTCCGGTAATCAGTGCAGTTACACTTAGTAAGAACGAGGCAAAAATTACAGTATGCGATGTTCCTGATAAACCCGGAATTGCTGCTACCATTTTTACAGATATTGGTTCGGAAGGAATAAATGTAGATATGATTGTTCAAAATGTAAGCCATACCGGACGCACGGACATTTCTTTTACCGTTCTTAAACCTGAATTGAAGAAAGCCCTCAGAATTACACGCAAGGTTGCAGATAAAATTGATGCTGGTAAAGTTATTTATGATGCAGATATTGCTAAAGTTTCGATAGTGGGAGTAGGAATGAAAAGCCATCCGGGGGTTGCTTCTTTGATGTTTGCTACTTTAGCAAAACATAAGATTAATATTGAAATGATTTCTACCTCTGAAATAAGTATTTCTTGTGTTATTAGAAAGAAATTTATTGAGGAAGCGGTTCGTGCGTTGCATGAGGCATTCAAATTAGGGAAAAAACAATAAATGAAAAAGAGGTGAATAAATTTATGGAGAATAAAGTTTTATTATACGATACGACTTTAAGAGATGGGACACAAAAAGAAGGGGTCTCTTTATCGGTAGAGGATAAGATTAAGATTGCCAGAAAGTTAGATGACTTAGGGATTCATTATATTGAAGGTGGTTGGCCAGGTTCAAACCCTAAAGATATTAATTTCTTTCAAAGAATTAAGGAACATCCGCTTAAAAAAGCAAAGTTGGTTGCTTTTGGCAGTACGCGAAAGAAGAACATCAACGTTGAAAATGATGCTAATCTAACAGAACTGATCAGAGCAGGGGTTTCTGTAGTTACTATTTTTGGAAAATCGTGGGATCTTCAGGTGAAATATGCTTTACAAACTACTTTGGAGGAGAATCTTAAGATGATTTTTGAGTCCGTAAAATTTCTTAAATCCAAGGGATTAGAAGTTATTTATGATGCGGAGCATTTTTTTGATGGATTTAAGGCAAATTCCGATTATGCTTTAGCAACTATAGAAAAAGCTGCTTTAGCCGGAACTGATAATATCAGCCTTTGTGATACCAATGGCGGAACTCTGGTCGAAGAAGTTCAGGAAATTATCCGTGAGGTGAAGAAAAAAATAAAAAAACCTTTAGGGATTCATTGCCATAATGACTCTGATTTAGCAGTAGCAAATTCTTTATCAGCAGTTAAATTGGGCATTGTTCTTGTTCAAGGAACAATTAATGGATATGGAGAACGTTGTGGCAATGCCAACCTTTGTTCTATTATTGCCAATCTTAAGTTGAAGATGGGAATTGACTGTATTTCAGACAAGCAGCTTTCGCGTCTTACAGAAGTTTCTCGTTTTGTAAGCGAAGTGGTAAATATTGTTCCGCGTGACGAAGCACCGTTTGTAGGGTTATCAGCGTTTACCCATAAAGGAGGAGTGCATGTAAGTGCAGTACAAAAACATCCACATACCTATGAGCATATTCCACCTGAGAAAGTAGGTAACAAACGTAGAATTTTAATTTCTGAACTTTCCGGCAAGAGTGCACTTCTTTCTAAGGCTAAGGAGTTTAAATTAGATATAACAAATGACCCTCGGGCAGTTAAGAAAGTTCTTAATCTCATAAAAGATTTGGAGTATAGAGGTTATCAATTTGAAGGTGCAGAGGGGTCTTTTGAGGTTCTTTTACGTAAGACAAAAGGTGAGTATCGCAAATTCTTTGACTTGGAGGGATTTAGGGTGATTGTAGAAAAGGATAAAAGAGGTACAATGCACTCGGAAGCAACGATTAAAGTAAAAGTGGGCAATCTCGTAGAACATACCGCAGCAGAAGGTGATGGCCCCGTCAATGCTTTGGATAATGCGTTACGCAAAGCACTGGAGAGGTTTTATCCCGACTTAAAAGAAATGAAACTCTCTGATTTTAAAGTCAGGGTGATTAATGCCGAAGCGGGCACTGCTGCTAAAGTACGCGTTTTAATTGAATCTCGAGATGAAAAAGATGAATGGAGTACGATTGGGGTTTCGGAAAATGTTATTGAAGCAAGCTGGCAAGCCCTTGTGGATTCAATCGAGTATAAGTTGCTTAAAGAAAAGGCAAAAAGCAATAAATAGGTTTTTACTTTATAAGATATTAGTATTCTTGCATCTTGAATAAAATTCATTCCTTTAAGAGCCACTTTTTAGCTAAGGTTTATAATACTCTCCTTAATTTACAAATATAGTTGGGGTGATTTTTCTTGAATTATTCTCTCTTTATAAGTAAAATTATTTAAATAGTTTCTACATAAGAAAACAAAATAATATGGACATATCCCCAAGATATAATCCTAAGGAAGTAGAGGATAAGTGGTATAAATTCTGGGAAGAAAAAGGTTTCTTTCATGCTGAACCAAATCAAGAGAAAAATCCTTTTTGTATCGTTATCCCTCCTCCCAATGTTACAGGTATTTTACATATGGGGCATGCCTTAAATAATACCATTCAAGATATTCTTATTCGCTTTAAGAAGATGCAGGGTTTTAACGCTTTATGGATTCCTGGGACAGACCACGCGGGAATTGCTACCCAAAATGTTGTGGAAAAAAATCTTGCTAAGGAAGGTGTAAGTCGTCAAGATTTGGGAAGAGAAAAATTTTTGGAGAAAGTCTGGCAATGGAGAGAAAATTATGGTTCTACAATTATTCAACAATTGAAAAAATTAGGCGCTTCTTGTGATTGGCAAAGGACATGTTTTACGATGGATGACGAGTATTCAGAGGCTGTCTTAAAAGTATTTGTGAGCTTATATGAAAAAGGGCTAATTTATCGTAGTAACTACATTATTAATTGGTGTCCCAGATGTCAAACTGCACTTTCCGATGAAGAAGCTCCTTACAAAGAGATTGAAGGGAAACTTTATTATATAAAATATCCTTTAAAAGAAAAAAATCGAAATTATGTTACAGTAGCGACGACAAGACCGGAGACAATGCTTGGAGATACAGCAGTAGCAGTTAACCCCAAGGATAAAAGATACAAAAAACTTATTGGAAAGAAAGTAATTCTTCCTTTAATGGAAAGGGAGATGAGCATAATTGCAGATAATATGGTAGATATGGATTTTGGAACAGGGGCGGTAAAAGTTACCCCTGCTCACGATCCCAATGATTACTCTTTAGGCAAAAGACACAAATTAGAGTTTATCAATATTATGAATCCTGATGGGACGATGAATGAAAATGCGGGGAAGTTTAGAAATTTAGATAGATTTGATTGTCGGCATAAAGTAGTGGATGAACTTAGAGAATTGGGGTTTCTGGAAAAAATAGAATCTTATACCCATGCTGTAGGTCATTGTTACCGTTGCAATACAATAATAGAGCCATATTTATCATTGCAATGGTTTGTTAAAATGAAACCACTGGCTAAACCCGCAATCCAGGTAGTGAAAAAAGGAAAAATAAAATTCTTTCCTCCACGCTGGACAAAGATATATCTCAGTTGGATGGAGAATATTCAGGATTGGTGCATATCGAGACAGATTTGGTGGGGACACCGCTTACCGGTTTATTACTGCAGAGAATGCCAGGTAAACGAATCCCAAATTCGAAATCCTAAATTCGAAAAGGGTATAATTGTCTCGAAAGTAAAACCGGATAAGTGTCCTAAATGTGGAGGGAAAGATATTTATCAAGATGAAGATGTTTTAGATACTTGGTTTTCTTCATGGCTGTGGCCATTTGTTACGCTTGGATGGCCCAAATTGAAATCCGAAATCCGAAGTCCGAAATCCGAAATAACCGACTTAGATTATTTTTATCCTACTTCGGTTTTGGTTACTGCACAGGAAATAATATTCTTTTGGGTAGCGCGGATGATTATGGCAGGTCTCGAGTTTATGAAAGATATTCCTTTTAGGCATGTATATATTCATGGAACGGTGAGAGATTTGACAGGGAAAAAAATGTCCAAATCACTTGGCAATATTATTGACCCTTTAGAGATAATTAAAGATTTCGGAGCAGATGCTTTGCGTTTCAGTATTATCTCCATTACTGCTGTAGGACAAGATGTCTTTTTATCGGGTGAGAAATTCAAATTGGGGAGAAATTTCTGTAATAAGATTTGGAATGCAACAAGATTTATCTTCGCAAATGTTTCAGAGCTTACATCTTGCAATGTACAGCTTACAGAAAACAATCTTTCTTTTGTTGACCGCTGGATTCTAAGTAGATTACAAAAAACTATACAAGAAGTAACCTCTGCCTTAGAGAAATACAATTTTAATGAAGCCGCAAGCCTTATCTATCAATTCTTCTGGCATGAGTTCTGTGATTGGTATATTGAGATAGTAAAGCCAATTATAGTTACTGGTTACCAGCAACCAGCTACCATTGACAGACAAAAAGAGACAACCCAGTTTATTTTAATTAAAGTTTTGGAGACTTCATTACGGTTACTGCATCCCCTCGTGCCTTTTATTACTGAGGAATTGTGGCAGAAGGTAAAAGAAAAATATAGCAATTTCAAAGAAGAAAGTATAACGATGACTTCTTGGCCTCTCTGTGAGAAAGAATTGATAAATAAGCAAGCAGAGAAAGAGATGGAGATAATTCAGGAGATAATAAAAGGAGTACGCAATATTTTCACGGAAATGGGAGTTCCTTTAGATAAAAAGATGAGTTTGATTTTCAAATCTAACGAAAAGAATATAAGTTTTCTCAAAGAAAATAGTAATTGTTTTGAAAATATCTTAAGAATAGAATCATTGGACTTTGGAACAGAAATAGAAAAACCTCCCTTTTCTTCATCTTTAGTTGTAGGAAATATTGAAGTATATATTCCTCTTGAAGGCATTATTGATTTTGAGAAGGAAAAGCAAAGGATTAAAGAAAAACTGAAAAATATCAATACTATTTTGGAAGGAATTAGAATAAAACTAAATGATAAAAATTTCCTTTCCCAAGCTCCTAAGGAAGTAATAGAAAAGGAAATTTCAAAGAGGGAAGAATTGATAAAAGAAAAGCAAAAATGGGAAAAGTATTTAGTAGAACTTCAGGAATAAATATTGAGCTTATAGACAAAATAATTAAACAGGCCTTATCTGAAGATAAGGTAAGCAAAGATATTACTACTAAACTTCTATTTCCTGAAGATAAAATAGTAAAAGCGGTAATTATTGCTAAAGAAAGAGGAATAATTGCGGGTTTGGATGTTGTCAAAAGAGCATTTTTTCTGTTGGACAAAAATACTAAATTTAAAAAGCTTACTCATGACGGAAGAGTGGTGAAAAAAGGTGAAAAAGTAGCCCTGATAGTAGGGAGTATTAAGAAGATTCTTTATGGAGAGCGCACTGCTCTAAACTTTTTGATGCGTCTCTCTGGAATTGCTACAATGACAAGAAAATTTGTAGAAATAGTTCATCCTTACAAAGTAAAAATATTAGATACGCGTAAGACTACGCCGGGGATAAGAATTCTAGAAAAATATGCTGTAAGAGTAGGTGGGGGGAGTAATCATCGCATGGATTTAAGTGATGGTGTGTTGATTAAGGATAACCATCTAAAGAATATTAGATATCAAGAATCAAATATAAAAAATCTGATTAAGAGGATAAGAAAGAAAATTCCTAAAGATGTGGATATAGAAATAGAGGTAGGAAATATTAAGGAGTTTAAGATGGTTTTGCAGGCAAAGCCCGATATAATTATGTTGGATAACATGAGCATCAAAGAAATAAAAAAGGCAGTAAGCATCAGAAACAGAATTTCTAAAACTACACAATTAGAAGTATCTGGGGGTATAAATCTTAAAAATGTGCGTACTTTTGCTTCTACAGGGATAGAAAGAATATCTATTGGCCAGCTGACTCACTCCTCCCCATCAATAGATTTTTCTCTTGAACTTTTCTAATTCATTGCGTCAATAAAGAACTTATATGGAAAAATTTAAGTTAGTAAGTAGTTATAGGCCATGTGGAGACCAACCTCAGGCAATAAATAAATTAATCCATAATTTTCTAAATGGAGAAAAATTCCAAACTCTCTTGGGAGTTACAGGAAGTGGAAAAACTTTTACCATTGCTAATGTAATCGCTAAACTTAATAAACCAACTTTAGTAATTTCCCATAATAAAACTTTGGCCGCACAATTATATCGAGAATTTAAGGAGTTTTTTCCTTATAATGCGGTGGAGTATTTCGTCAGTTATTACGATTATTACCAACCTGAGGCGTACATTCCTCAAACAGACACATATATAGAAAAGGATGCTTCCATAAATGAAGAGTTGGATAAACTGAGATTAGCCAGTACTAGTGTACTCATGTCACGTAGAGACGTGATTATTGTAGCATCTGTTTCTTGTATTTATAACCTTGGTTCTCCCGAGGAATATCGGGATTTACTTCTTTTTCTGGAAAAAGGGAAGAGAGTTCTTAGAGAAGACATAATTCGCCATTTGGTTTGGATGCTTTATGAAAGAAACGACGTTAATTTAAGCCGTGGTAAATTCCGCGTACGCGGTGATACTCTTGAGATATTTCCTGCTTACGAAGATACTCTTTTAAAAATAAAGTTAGATGGTGATGAAATTGAAGAAATAAAACAACTAAATTATCTAACTGGTGATACAATTACTAAACTGGATAAAATTGGTATTTATCCGGCAAAGCATTTTGTCACTTCTCAAGATAGAATTGAAAGGGCGATTACCTCAATCGAAGCAGAATTGAAAGAACGTCTCTATGAATTAAGAAAAGAAAATAAATTGCTCGAAGCAACTCGCTTAGAATCTCGAACAAAATATGATATTGAGATGTTTAGAGAAGTGGGGTATTGTCACGGTATAGAAAATTACGCTCGGCATATTTCCGGACGTCCGCCAGGAAGCAGGCCCTATTGTTTAATAGATTATTTTCCTGAAGATTTTTTAGTGGTTATTGATGAGTCACATGTTACTATACCCCAGTTGAGAGGAATGTATGAAGGAGACCGTTCGCGTAAAGAGACTCTTGTGGAATACGGCTTTAGACTTCCGTCTTGTTTGGATAACCGCCCTTTGAAATTTGAGGAATTTGAGGCTCTGGTAAAACAGATTATTTTTGTCTCCGCTACCCCCGATGAGTATGAAATTGAAAAAAGTAAAGGAATAGTTGTGGAACAGTTAATTCGTCCTACGGGGCTTGTAGACCCGGAGATTATAGTTAAACCTACAGAGGGTCAGATAGACGATTTAATGGAAGAAATACAAAAACGAGCAGAAAAAAGAGAACGCGTTCTGGTTACCACCTTAACCAAAAGAATGGCTGAGGACTTAGCAGGTTATCTTCAAGAAATGGGCTTGAGTGTAAAATATCTCCATTCAGAGATTGAGCCTCTGGAAAGGGTAAAGATTTTACGGGATTTAAGAAAAGGAGAATTTGATTGTCTGGTGGGAATAAATCTCCTACGCGAGGGGCTTGATTTACCGGAAGTCTCTCTGGTAGCAATCCTTGATGCAGATAAAGAGGGATTTCTGCGCAGTCAGGTTTCTTTAATTCAGGTAGCCGGTCGCGCTGCAAGAAATGTCAACGGCAAGGTAATTATGTATGCGGATAATATTACGGGTTCTATGCAGCGGGCAATTGAAGAAACAAAGAGAAGAAGGGAAGCTCAGTTAGAATATAATCGTAGACACAATATTACTCCGCGTTCTATTGAAAAGGAAGTAAAAGACTATATTGAAATTATTGAAGAGACAAAAGAGTTTGTGAAGAAATTGACCGGGGTTTCTGAAGAGAGAACAGATATTGGAGAGGTCATTGCGCAGTTACAAGAGGAGATGAATTTGGCGGCAAGAAACCTTCAGTTTGAACGTGCGGCAATAATCAGAGACCAGATAAAAGAATTGAAGGCGATGGCTAAAAGTAATAAGTAGCGAGTAAGTGAGTAGAGGGTAGTGAGAAAGATGTTGCCCAAAGTAAGTATTGTGATCCCCGGACATAACTGTGCTAAAACCATAGCAGAAACTCTTTTGGCTTGTCTAAATCAAGATTATCCTCAAGATTTATATGAGATTATTTTTGTTGACGATGGTTCTCAAGATAATACAAAAGAGTTAGTGAAAAAATTCCCTGTGCGTTATTTTCAACAACCACGTTCTGGTCCAGCGAAAGCCAGAAATAGAGGATGTAAGGAAGCCAAGGGTGAAATTATTTTATTTACCGATAGCGATTGTGTCCCTGATGAAAAATGGATTATATCTTTGTTAAAAAATTTTAACCGGGGAAAAATTGGGGCTGTGGGGGGTTCTTATGGGATAAAAAATCAAGAAAGTATTTTAGCTAGCCTTATCCATACAGAAATTTTATGGCGTCACCGGGAGATGCCTCGGAAGGTCAAAGCCCTTGGTTCCTACAATTTAGCTATTCGTAAAGAGATCCTCATTGAGTTAGATGGATTTGATGAATCTTATCTTACTGCCAGCGGAGAAGATAATGATTTATCTTACCGTTTACTGAAAAAGGGATATGGATTAATTTTTGAACCGAATGCTTTAGTTTATCATCATTATCCGGAGAGAATTTTCCCCTATCTCAGACATCAATTCTGGCATGGCTTTTGGAGAGTAAAATTGTATCGTGACCATATAGGGATGATAAAAGGGGATGACTATAGCAATTTTTTAGATTATTTTTCTCCTGTTCTTGCTTTAAGTTTTGCTATTCTTCCCCTCTCATTTATAGAGTTGTTTCGTACTTTAAGAATTTTCTGGTACATTAAAAAAACAAAATACCTCCTTCTCTTATATATATTTTTTTTAAGAGATTTCTGGAGGGGAGCAGGGTTACTTTTTGGGGTTTTTAAATTCTTTTGTTTTATAAGATGAAAGAGAAAATCTTGGTAATTGTCCCTGCTTACAACGAGGAAGAAAGTATTATAGAAGTTATGGAAGAGATAAGGAATTATTTTCCAGAAGGAGAAATTTTATTAGTTGACGATGGTTCAATTGATAAAACTACATATTTAGTTAAAGATAAGGTTGATTTTCTCATTTCTTTACCTTTTCATTTAGGCCTCGGTGTGGCTTTGCAGGCAGGCTATATCTTTGCTAAACAACACGGTTATGACTATGTAGTTCATTTTGATGCCGATGGCCAACATGTAGCCGAGGAAATTCCCAAACTCCTTCAGCCATTGAAAACAGGAGAGTGTGACTTAGCTTTAGGTTCCAGATATTTAGAAAATAGCGGATATAAATTATCTTTTTTAAGAAAATTTGCTTCTAAAATCATTTCCCGTATCCTTTATTTCTATTTGAGAAAAACTATTAAAGACCCAACCTCAGGATTCCGGGCAATGAATAAAGGAGTCATTAATCTCTTTACCCAAAAATATCCCTACGATTATCCAGAAATAGAAGAGTTTTTAATTTTAACTAAATATAATCTAAAGATAAAAGAAATTCCTGTAAGGATGCGGCCACGAACTAAAGGGAAGTCAAGTTTCACCTTTGGAAGGTCATTATTTTATATATTTAAAATTTTTGTAGTTCTAACTATTGATTTATTTTGGTTGATGAGATTAAATAAAAAATAGCAATAATTTTATTTTTATGCTGAGAAAAATTTGTTTTCTAAACCCTCCAGTTTTAGATTCTCAAAAGGTATTTAATCGGCCAATAAGATTTCCTACCTTTAGTTATGCCACTTACACCATACATCCTCCCTTATTTCTTGCTTATGCTTGTGCTTATTTAAGAGAAAAAAAATCTGATGTAGATTTAATAGATGCAATTGCAGGAAGAATTGAGTTAGAAGAAGTTATTAGAATAATTAAAGAAGAGAATTTTGATACAGTTGTCATAGAGACTTCTACCCCTTCTTTGCTCAATGATTTAGAAGTAGCTAAAAGAATTAAAGAAATAGGAGGTAAAAAGATAATCTTTGTTGGGACTCATGTTTCTGCCTTACCTGAAGAAGCTTTAAAATATCCCTGGATCGATGCAGTAGTTAGGGGTGAATACGAAATTTCTTTATATGAGTATCTAAAAACTGATGATCCAGAGACGAAGGGAATAGGATTGAGAACTCTCCAAGGAAAAATCAAAATAAATCCTCCAAGAGAACCTTTGGAGGATTTAGACATTCTTCCTTATCCTGCAAGGGATATTTTGAATAAGTATAAATATTTTGATCCAATCTTGAAAAATCCCTTTACTTTTATTTTAGCAGGCAGAGGTTGTCATTATCAGTGTATTTTTTGTAACTGGCCTCAGGTGCTTACAGGAAGGCGATATAGAAAGAGAAATCCTCAAGAAGTAGTAGGGGAATTGAGCTATATTAAAAATAATTTCAATTTCAAAAGCATCTTGTTTAACGATGATACATTGACTGTGGATAGAAATCATGTGAGAGCAATTTGTGAAGGGATTATGGAAAAGGGGATAAAATTGGACTGGGCCTGTTATGCAAGAGCAGATTTTTATGATGAAGAAACATTAAGACTAATGCGTAAAGCAGGTTGTTTTCTTTTAAAAGTAGGGGTAGAGAGTGGCGATGAAGAAATACTTAAGAAAGCAAAAAAGCCTTATTCATTCGAAAAAGTAAAAAAAGCCTTTTCCTTAATGCGTTCTTTAGGTTTTCATATCCATGCGACATTTGTCTTTGGCTTACCAGGAGAAAATAGAGAAACCATTAAAAAAACTATCCGTTTAGCAAAAGAATTAAAACCAACAACTGTTCAATTCAGTATGGCAATTCCTTACCCGGGAACAGAATTTTTCGATTTTCTTAAAAGAAACACATTTTTATACACTGAGAATTGGCAGGATTATATGCCCTTAAAAAGAATTTTTGACTATCCAAATTTAAGTAGCCAAGAATTAAAAAAAGCAGTAAAATACGCATACAGGAGTTATTATCTCCGTCCACAATTATTAGGTTTTGCTTTTAGACGTTTCCTGAATCGGCCAAAGGATTTCGTATATAACTTGAGGCAATTCTTTAAGATGATATGTAGTTAATTTTCTGAATTTAGATTTCCGTATTTAGAGTTAAAAAAATGTTGCATAAATTTTATCGTATTCAAAAAATTGGGTCTTGTGATGTTTTATTAATTGAACCTCCAGCCCCACATAAAAAAGGAGTAATCAGAATTTTAGGAAGCATCGGTACCTATAAAACCTCTATGGCTTGGCCACCATTGGATTTAATGATTATTGATGGCTTACTTACTAAAGAAAAAATTAAAAGCTTTATTTATGATGCTAATGGAACTAAAGGCTCCTGGAAAGATGTAGAAGAGATGATTAAGCTCACTAAACCTCGTTTAGCAGTTTTCACTACTTCTACAACCACCATTCTTCACGATTTAAATACTGCAATGGTTGTTAAACAAATTTCTCCTTCAACTATAACCCTAGCTATTGGGACCCATGTAGTTGCTTTACCTGAGGAGACGTTGGAGATTCTCCCTGAATTGAATGTCGCAGTCATTGATGAGCCAGAGATAATTATTTTAGAGCTAATTAAGAATGATTTTTCTTTCAGGAATACTTCGGGGATTTGTTTCCGCGAAGATGGCAAGATATATAAAAATCCCTCTAAAGGGAAATTACAAAATTTAGATTTTTTAGGCTTTCCTTCCCATCATAAAATTCCTTTTAAAATATATCACGACCCATTGACCGAACGTTTTCCGATGACTATTACCTATGGAAGCAGAGGATGTATTAACTCCTGCATCTATTGCTGTTCAAAATTTTATCAACCTTTGAGATTAAGAAGCGTTGAGAAAATTATTGAAGAACTAAAGTGGCTCCAAGATTTAGGAATAAAAGAAGTGCGCTTTTTTGATTTAGGGTTAACCAATGACCTAAATTGGGCAAAAAAATTATTTGAAGAAATGATAAAAAATAAAATTAGCCTTACTTGGTCTTCTGAGGCGCGTGTTGATAGAATAAATCCTGAAATAGTAAAATTAATGAAATCCGCAGGCTGTCGTTCAATTGATATTGGCGTAGAAACCGGAGACGAAGAGATTTTAAAAACTATCAAAAAAAATATAACCTTAGAGCAAGTAGTTGAGGCAGTAAACATAATTAAAAAAGAAAAAATCAAAGTAATGACCCATTTTATGTTAGGTTTGCCTGGAGAAAAAAAAGAAACTATAAAGAAAACCGTTGATTTTGTTTTGAGATTAAATCCCGATTACATGGCACTGGGAATTGCTACTCCTCATCCTGGAACTTCTCTTTATGATTTTTTAGAAAAAAATAATTATTTAAAAACTAGAGATTGGGTAAAATATGACCCCATGCAAGAGCCGGTATTTGAATATCCCGAGCTTTCTGGAGAAGAGATTTATAAAGCACTTTCTTATGCCTATCGGAAATTCTATCTTAGAGTAAAGTTTATTGGCGAAAAAATTAGAAATATTAAGAGTTTAAAAGATTTTAAAAGAGAAATATTAAACCTTTCAGGATTTAGTTCAAGATTTTTGTGCATTACTTCTTAAGGAGGTAAAATGAATAAGGTACAAATTTTTTCTATTTTAACGAGTTTTTTTCTCTTTGTCTCCATACTTCATCTAATTAAAATTCGTAAGTTGGGAATACAATATAGTGTTATTTGGCTAATTACAGCAATCGTCTTAATTGTTCTTTCTTTCTGGAGAAGCTTGTTGGAAAAGATGGCAGAATGGATAGGAGTACACTATCCGCCTTCCTTGATCTTTCTCTTGGGTTTTTTATTTTCTTTAGCAATATTACTACATTTTTCAGTAGTAGTTACTCGCTTAACCGAAATGAATAAGGAACTGGCACAGAAGGTTAGTCTTTTGAATTTAGAAATGGATGAATTTAAAAGAAAATTATAACTGCTGCGCTTTTTCTGAAACGGCTATGTTATTGACAATTGACATTGGCAATACCAATATCTCCTACGGAGTATTCAGGCAGGAAAACCTCATTAGGAAAGGGAGAATTCTTACAGAAAGTAAAGATTATTTAAAATATTTAAAAAAATTTCCTTGGAAAGAAATTAAGGATATTGTTATCTGCAGTGTTGTCCCCGGGGGGTTGAAAAGGATAAAAAAAGACCTGCAGAAATTCTTTTCTAAAAAGCCATTTATTTTAGGAGAAAACATCTTGGTTCCCATAAAAAATCTTTACAAAAAACCAAAAGAGGTTGGTCAAGATAGATTGGTTAATGCCTATGCAGGTTATTTTTTTTATGGAGGGAATTTAGTGGTAGTAGATTTTGGAACCGCGGTTACTTTCGATGTAGTCTCAAAAAAGGGGGAGTATTTAGGAGGGATGATTTTCCCAGGTTTAAAAACTTCTTTAGAAGCTTTATGTACGAAGGCAGCCCTTCTTCCCAAGAAAATGAACTTTGAAATCCCCAAAGGACTTATTGGGGTTTCTACAAAAGAAAGCATCTTAAGTGGTATCTTTAATGGCTTTTTAGCCATGACCCGGCAGTTAACCCAACTTCTTAAGGAAAAGGAAGGAATAGAGAAAGTGGTTTTTACTGGTGGAGATGCTTTTAAATTCTATCCCTATCTCTCTGACTTAGGTCCTTTCAGGGAAACCCTTACCTTAGAAGGTTTGAGACTGATAGGAGATAACAAAAGATAAAATAAGATAAATTTTGTTATAATGCGATTAATGTTGACTAAATATTTAAAATCACCAAAAATGTCTTTAAATCGGCGTAAAAGCAATAAAAACAGACTTGCATTTTAAGGGAACTTAGTTTAAAATTTTTTACCAAGATTTTAGCACTCATTTAAACTAAGTGCTAACAAGAGAAAGGAGGGATGAAGTATGGCGGAAACAGCTACTAAAATTAACAAAGTAAATGTCCAGCCTTTGGGAGACCGTGTCTTAGTAAAGCCTTTAGAATCAGGGAGTAAAACAAAAAGTGGGATAGTGCTTCCAGATACCGCCAAGGAGAAGCCTCAAGAAGCAGAAGTGGTGGCAGTGGGTAAAGGTCATGTATTAGAGAATGGAGAGTTACGCGCTTTAGAAGTAAAAGTGGGAGATAAGATTCTTTATGGTAAATATTCGGGTACAGAAATTACCATCGATGAACAAGAATATCTTATTTTAAGAGAAGAAGATATCTTGGCAATAATTAAATCATAAACCCTAACACCCAAAAACTCTAAGTTCTAATGTTAGGATTTAGAGTTTTGAGTTTTGGATTACGATAAGGATAAGGAGGAGGTGAGAATATGGCGAAGCAGTTGAAATTTGATGAGGAAGCAAGGCGCTCTCTTCTGAGAGGGGTAGAAATGATATCCAAGGCAGTAAAGGTAACTTTAGGTCCGAAGGGGAGAAATGTTGTCTTAGATAAGAAGTTTGGTTCGCCAGTGATTACAAAAGATGGAGTAACCGTAGCCAAAGAAATTGAATTGGAAGATCCCTATGAAGATATGGGAGCACAATTGGTTAAAGAAGTAGCGGAAAAAACCTCGGATGCTGCGGGTGATGGGACAACTACTGCTACCATTTTAGCCGAAGCAATTTATCGCGAGGGATTAAAACTGGTTTCTGCAGGTGCAAATCCTATGGCCCTCAAAAGAGGTGTGGACAAAGCGGTAGAGACTGTGGTAGAAGAACTTAAAAAACTTTCTAAGTCAATTAAAGACAAGAAAGAAATTGAGCAGGTAGCTACTATTGCGGCAAACAATGATAGAAATATTGGTAGTCTTATCGCCGAAGCAATGGATAAAGTAGGGAAAGATGGTGTAATTACTGTAGAAGAGTCAAAGACTATGGCTACAACCCTAGAAGTCGTAGAAGGGATGCAATTCGACCAAGGGTATCTTTCTCCTTACTTCATTACCGAACCCGAACGTATGGAAACAGTTTTAGAAGATCCTTACATTCTGATTTACGAAAAGAAAATTTCTGCTTTAAAGGACCTTCTTCCACTACTGGAAAAAATAGCCCGCACCGGCAAGCCGCTTTTAATTATTGCAGAAGAAGTTGAGGGCGAGGCTTTGGCGACTTTAGTAGTGAATAAAATTCGTGGAACACTTTCCTGCTGTGCGGTGAAAGCTCCGGGTTATGGAGACAGAAGAAAGGCAATGCTTGAAGACATTGCCATTCTTACTGGTGGCAAAGCAATCACCGAAGATTTAGGAATAAAATTAGAAAATGTTACTCTTGAAGATTTAGGAAGAGCAAAGCGCATTACCGTAGACAAAGAAAATACAACCATTGTAGAAGGAGCAGGAAAAACTTCCGAGATCAAAGGAAGAATCAATCAGATTAAGAAACAAATTGAAGAGACCGATTCCGATTACGACCGAGAGAAACTTCAAGAGCGTTTGGCAAAACTTGCAGGTGGAGTGGCAGTAATTCGGGTTGGAGCGGCTACTGAAACAGAAATGAAAGAGAAAAAAGCTCGTGTAGAGGATGCTTTACATGCTACTCGTGCAGCGGTAGAGGAAGGGATTGTTCCTGGTGGAGGAGTAGCCTTAATGAGATGCGTTTCTGCAGTAGAGAAGATTAATTTAGAAGGCGATGAGAAGATAGGAGCAGAAATTGTGAAGCGGGCTCTTGAGGAACCGATTAGACAATTGGCAGAAAATGCTGGTTTGGAAGGTTCAGTGGTGGTACAGAGAGTAAAGGAAGAAAAGACATATTCTGGATACGATGTAGAAAAAGGGCGTTACACTGATATGATTGAAGCGGGAATTATTGATCCTACAAAAGTAACCCGCTGTGCTATTCAGCATGCTTCTAGTGTTGCTTCTTTGCTGATTACTACAGAGGCTTTAGTTACGGATATTCCTGAAAAGGAAAAAACACCGCCTATGCCTCCAGGAGGATACGGAGGAGAATACTAATCTGATTAGCGAAGCAGTTCTTTCTAAAAGTGTGTTTTATAATAAAAAGCCCTGGCGAAATGTCAGGGCTTTTTATATTTGAAGAATTTTATACCTTGTGTTATAATCCACTAATTCGATAATCTTTAAAGAAACTATCTTAGAAAGATAATTGCAACTCAACTGCCGTATATAAAAAAACAAAATTATCGCTTTTTTATTAAAAGAAATATGGCAATTACCCTAAAAGAAGTAGGACATATTGCAAAGTTAGCACGTATCGAACTTACTCCTGAAGAACTTTCTTGTTATACTTCCCAGCTAGATAAAATTTTAGAGTACATCAATAAACTTAGAGAATTAGACGTAAAAGGAGTCGAACCAACCACCGGAGTTCTTCCTTTAAAAAATGTTTTGCGGGAGGATCAAATAAAACCATCACTTAGCATAGAAACAGTAGTGAAAATGGCACCTGATAAAAAGAATAATCAATTTAAAGTTCCTAAAATAATTGAGTGTGAAATGCTGTTTGAAAAAAATGAGTAAAAATGAGCACAGATAAAAGAATGCCCATAAATATAGAAAATCTTAAGATACATAGACTTTTAGAATTGTATAGAACAAAAGAACTAAATCCAAAGGAAGTTATAGATTGTTTATTCTCGCACATTGAAAAGATTGAGCCTAAAATAAAAGCCTTTGTGCATTTTAACCGAGAAAAAATAACTAAAGAATTAGAAAATATTCCTCAAAAAGAAGGAAAATTGAAAGGAATTCCTGTAACTATCAAGGATAATATTTGTGTAAAAGATGAACCAACCACTTGTGCTTCCAAAATTTTGGGAGGGTTTTCTCCTCCCTATGACGCTACAGTAGTAGAAAGATTAAAAAGAGAAGGGGCAATTCTTTTTGGTAAGGCAAATATGGATGAGTTTGCCTTTGGTTCCTCCTGCGAAACTTCTTTTTATGGGCCAACACATAATCCTTGGAATACCTCTTGTGTTCCCGGAGGTTCTAGTGGGGGATCGGCAGCTGCTGTAGCCAGCGACGAAACTGTAGCAAGTTTAGGTTCCGATACCGGAGGTTCCATAAGACAGCCTGCCAGTTTCTGCGGGATAGTGGGACTTAAGCCTACCTATGGAAGGGTTTCGCGTTATGGTCTGGTAGCTTTTGCCTCCAGTCTTGACCAGATCGGTCCACTCACTAAAGATGTTAAAGATTGCGCTTTACTTATGAATGTAATTGCTGGATATGACGAAAAAGATTCTACTTCCGTTAATATACCTGTCCCTGACTATACAAAAGCATTGGTCAAAGATATAAGAGGGATGAAAATCGGTGTTCCTCGTGAATATTTTTTGGAGGGAATTGATAAAGAAGTGAAAAAAGCAATAGAGGAGGCAATCACTTTGATAAAAGATTTGAAGGCAGAAGTAAAAGAAGTTTCTCTTCCTCACACGGAGTATGCAGTAGCTACTTATTATATAATTGCCACTGCCGAAGCAAGTTCTAATCTTGCCCGTTTTGATGGAGTTCAATATGGATACCGTACTAAAGATATATCCTCGGTTAACGATATTATTCAGTTTTATAGCCGGACAAGAAAAGAAGGTTTTGGAGCAGAAGCTAAGCGAAGAATTATGCTCGGGACTTATGTGCTTTCCCATGGCTATTACGATGCCTATTATTTAAGGGCTCTTAAAGTAAGAACGCTTATCAGAAAGGATTTTGAAGAAGCATTTAAAGAATGCGATATAATCCTTACTCCTACATCGCCCACACCCCCTTTTAGAATGGGAGAGAAGACAGAAAACCCTTTGGCAATGTATCTTTCGGATATCTATACCATTTCGGTAAATCTTGCTGGAGTACCGGCTATATCTCTGCCTTGCGGTTTTACTAATGACCAGCTTCCTATTGGAATGCAGCTTATTGGAAAACCGTTTGATGAAGAAACTATTTTCCGTCTCGCATATACTTATGAACAAAATACAGATTGGCACTATAAGAAACCGAAGTTGTAAATTGTAACTGAATAACTGAGTTTATACTTTGGCAATTCAGCAATTAAATAATATAACAATTTAATATGTATGAAACGGTTATTGGTTTAGAGGTCCATTTACAGTTAAAGACCAAAACTAAGGCTTTTTGTGGATGTGCTAATAGTTTTGGAGCAGAACCTAATACTCTTGTCTGTCCCGTATGCCTTGGCTTGCCTGGTAGTTTGCCCGTTTTAAATAAAAAAGCTTTAGAATATGCCCTTAAAGTTGCCTTAGCCTTGAATTGTGAAGTAAAAGAGTTTTTTAAATTTGACCGTAAGAATTATTATTACCCCGACCTTCCTAAAAACTATCAGATTTCCCAATATGATATGCCTCTTTCTATAAATGGTTACCTAGAAATTGATACGGAAACAAAAAATAAACGGATACGTATAAAGAGAGTGCATTTAGAAGAGGATGCGGGTAAACTTATCCATACCCCAGAATATAGCCTTGTAGATTATAATCGCGCAGGTGTTCCTCTTTTGGAAATAGTTACTGAACCCGATATAAACTCCGCGGAAGAAGCGTACGAATATCTTGTAAATCTTAAATCTGTTTTAGAATATTTGGAAGTTTCTGATTGCAATATGGAAAAAGGTTCTTTGCGTTGTGATGCAAATGTCTCTTTACGTAAAAAAGGGTCTTCAGTATTAGGTATAAAGACAGAGCTTAAGAATATGAATTCTTTTAAGGCGGTAAGGGATGCTTTAGATTTTGAAATTTCTCGACAAAGAAAAATTCTTGATGGTGGGGAAAGAGTTATTCAGGAAACCCGACTATGG
The DNA here is from genome assembly GCA_023819145.1 of Candidatus Omnitrophota bacterium. Taxonomy (NCBI): domain Bacteria; kingdom Pseudomonadati; phylum Candidatus Omnitrophota; species Candidatus Omnitrophota bacterium. The sequence continues at coordinate 17,320 of JAMWCW010000002.1, read as the reverse complement.
GATGCGGAGGAAGGAATTACTATCTCGATGCGTACAAAAGAAGAAGCTCATGATTATCGTTACTTTCCTGATCCTGACTTGGTTATTTTTACTGTTGATGAAAAAGTTATAAAGTCAATAAAAGATACTCTTCCCGAGTTTCCTCGTCAACGCTGTTTACGTTTCCAAAAAGAGTACAGTCTTTCTTTTTATGATGCAGAAGTTCTGACTCGTTCAAAATACTTGGCAGATTACTTCGAATCCTGCGCAAAGTTATATCCTTATCCCAAAGAGATTAGCAACTGGTTAACAACTGAAGTTCTTGCTTATTTAAACGAGAAGAAAATTCCTATTGAAGAATTCACCTTAGAATCTGAAAAGCTAATTGGTCTTTTAAAGATTCTTCAGGCAAAACAGATTAGTCGTAATACTGCCAAGGATGTCTTGAGAATTATGTTGGATACTAATAAGGATGCTGATACAATAATAAAAGAAAAGAATCTTTTTTTAATCTCTGACGAATCTGATTTAGAGAAGATAGTCGATGAGGTTATAAAAAATAATCCTAATTCTGTTAACGATTATTTAAAAGGTAAAGAAAATGCTATTATGTTTCTTGTAGGACAGGTAATGAAGCAAACCAAAGGCAAAGCCGATCCGGTAAGGGTAAACACATTGTTAAAAACAAAATTGAAGAAAGGGGGGGACAATGCGTAGGAAACTGTTGGGTTCAGTGCTTATAATACTGGCAATTTATCTATTTTTTGCCTTAAAGTCGGATGCAAAGATAAAGCTTTCTAAAGAAGATTCCAAGAAAAACACCGATGTATATCAACAGTTAGAACTATTTGCTGAAACTATTTCTTTGGTACACTCAAATTATGTAGAAGAGGTTAAAACCAAAGATTTAATTTACGGAGCACTAAAGGGAATGCTCTCTTCTCTTGACCCGCACAGTCAATTTCTCGATCCGGACACATACAATGAGATAAAGGTAGAAACCGAAGGAGAATTTGGAGGTTTGGGGATAGTTATTTCTATAAAAGATGAACTGCTTACAATCATTTCTCCTATAGATGGGACACCGGCAGACAAAGCAGGACTTAAAGCAGGAGACCGTATCGTAAAGATAGATGGTAAATCTACGAAGGGAATTAATTTAGTTGATGCGGTTAAAAAATTAAGAGGCGAACCTGGAACAAAAGTCGAGCTTACTGTCTTACGCGAAGAGGATAAAAAACTCCTTGATTTTACTATTGAACGTGCGGTGATAAAAATAGATAGTATTAAAGGGGTAAAATTAATTGAAGATAAAATTGGCTATATAAGATTAGTAGAATTTCAGGAGAGAACCTCTCAAGATTTAGAAGAGGCGTTGAATAAACTCGAATCAGAAGGTATAGAGGGTTTGGTTTTAGATTTAAGAAATAATCCCGGAGGATTACTAGATTCAGCAGTAGCGGTAGCAGAGAAGTTTATAGAACCGGGGAAATTAATAGTCTTTACTAAAGGCAGAATCGCCAACCAAAATTTAGAGTTTTTTGCTCGTGTAAAAAAGCCTCATCTTGATTATCCCATGGTAGTATTAATTAACGAAGGAAGTGCCTCTGCTTCCGAGATTGTTGCTGGTTGTTTACGTGACCATAATCGTGCTATTCTTTTAGGAAATAAAACCTTTGGCAAGGGATCGGTTCAAACGGTTATTCCGTTAAAAGACGGCTCGGCTGTAAGACTTACTACCTCTAAATATTTTACGCCTGGTGGTAACCCTATACATGGTGTCGGTATTTCACCTGATGTAGAAGTTCTACTTGTTGAAGAAACTGAAGTAAAAGAGAAGAAAAATACACTTAAACCAGAACAGATATTTGAACAGATAGAAAAACAAAAAGAAGAAATAATCTTAGAAGATAAAAACATCGCTTATGACAACCAGGTTCAACGTGCTATTGACCTGCTTAAGGGTTTAAAAGTCTACAGCCGTTGGATGAAAAAATAAGTTATGAGTTTTAGATTAAAACTGATTATTATTGGCCTTATAATAATCCCTTCTTATTTTCTGTTTATTAATCCCTATGGATTAAACAGAAAAATAACAAAAATAGACAATTTTATCAAAACAGCCTTATCCGAATTTAATATTAAGCCATTCGACTTGGTCAAGGAGGTTCATGAGTTTAAAAAGATAAGATTTCATCGTATTGAGACTATTGTCAAAACCTATAATGTATCTTCCGACTTTTCTTTCGAATCTTTCCGCGCTGTTTTAGAAAAAGAATTACGCAGAAATGGTTTACATATTCTACTCTGGGAGAAAAACGTTAAAGAGAATACTTATCGGATGGATATCGGTTTGAGAAATATCAAACTCTATACCCTTATGCTGCGGGCAATAAAGAAGGAAACAATAAAAGTACCTGTTTCTTATAAGAAAGCAAAAGTAGCCATTGTCATTGACGATTTTGGCTACAATATAAGAAATATCGACTCCTGGCTGAATTTTGATAGGCCTATTACATTTTCCATACTTCCAAATTTAAGTTATTCCACTCAGATTGCCAGTTTAGCCAATGACAAAGGTAGAGAAATAATCTTGCATCTTCCTCTGGAACCCAAAGACGAAGAAGCCGAGGCTCAAGAAAAATTCACAATCACTACTTCTATGCCTCAGAAGGAAATATTGAAAATTTTAGAGAGTGCCATAAAAAGTGTTCCTAATATAAAAGGTGTGTCCAATCATCAGGGCTCCCGAGCGACTGAAGATAAAAAAGTTATGGGGATAGTGCTTAAGGAACTTAAAAAAAGAAATTTTTATTTTTTGGATAGCTTGGTTACGAACAACTCTGTATGTCGAGAAATTGCTTCTTCATTGAACCTAAAGTTTGTTCAGCGTGATGTCTTTTTAGATAATGTAGATGATGTAGAATATATCAAAAACCAACTAAATAAACTTGCTCGCATTGCACAAACGAAAGGGTTTGCCATTGGGATTGGGCATGTGCATTTAAAGACTTTAGAAGCCCTTAAAGAAGCCTCTCCTTTTTTGGAGGAGGAGGGTATTGAATTTGTTTATCTCTCAGAACTTTTAAAATAAATATGTTAGTTTTAGGTATTGAAACATCTTGTGATGAAACGTCTGTGGCGGTGGTGGAGAGAGGAATTAATATTATTTCGCAGATTGTAAGTTCAAGTTTGGATTTTCACAGTAAATTCGGAGGAATAATTCCTGAAGCAGCCAGCCGTTATCATCTTGAGTCTATTATTCCTATTCTTGACGTAGTTTTTAAAAAATCAAAAATAGAACCAAAGGATTTAGATTTAGTAGCTGCTACTTATGGCCCAGGGCTTCTGGGAGCATTGATGATTGGTTTAAATGTGGCGAAAACAATAAGTTTTAGCCTAAATATTCCCTTGATTCCCGTAAACCATATTTTAGCACATCTCTATGCACCGTTTTTAACCAAAGGGTTTAAACCGCAGTTTCCTGCTATAGGCCTTGTGGTTTCCGGAGGGCACACTGAACTTTTTTATATTAAGGAGTTTAATGTTTTGAGACTTCTCGGTAAAACTCGCGACGATGCGTGTGGAGAGGTTTTTGATAAGGTAGCGAAAATTCTGGGATTAGGTTTTCCCGGAGGTCCGGCTATCGAAGAATGGGCAAAGAAAGGTAACAGTAGAATAAAATTTAAATGTGCAAGTTTTAAGGATTCTTTAGATTTTAGTTTTAGTGGTATTAAAACCGCGGTTTTATATCATGTAAAGAAAATAACAGCAAACGGCACACCCTTAACGGTAAACGAAATTAGCGATATCTGTGCCAGTTTTCAAGAAAGTATTTTTTCGGTTTTAGTTGAAAAAGCTCGTCAAGCATGTATAATGAAAAAGACGAGAAGGCTCATCTTAGGAGGAGGAGTAACCGCAAATTCTTATCTTCGCGAAAGGTTGAATGAGATGGCCAAAAGAGAAAGAATAGAAATATTTTTCCCTCGCCGAGAACTATGTATGGACAATGCGGCGATGGTTGCAGGATTAGGATATAGACTTTATAAACTAGATAACATAAAAACTGATTATTCTTTAGAACCAAAACCGGTTATAGAGCTAGGAGGAGAAAATGCTCTCCGATAAAGAGATTATTTTACGTCTTATCCTCTCAGTTATATTAGGAGGTTTAATTGGGCTGGAACGAGAAGCGCATGGTCGGGCAGCAGGATTAAGGACACACATTCTTGTTTGTCTGGGTTCTTGTCTAATTATGTTTACTTCCATGCATCTTTACGAAATCTATAAAGGTCTTGCAGAAGTAGACCCAACTCGCATTGCTGCCCAGGTGGTAAGTGGAATAGGATTTTTGGGAGCAGGAACCATTCTCCGTTTTCGCGCTTCGGTAAGGGGATTAACTACTGCTGCTAGTCTCTGGACGGTAGCGGGATTGGGATTAGCAATAGGTTCAGGTTTTTACAAGGTTGCTTATTTTACCACTATTTTAGCCCTCGTTGCCCTGGTTTTATTAAACAAGTTAGAGAGAACTTGGTTAAAAAAGGATTGGTTTAAATTTATTGAAGTAGAGACAAGAGGAGAATTAAAACAACTTGAAGAAATCAGAAAAATATTCGTTCATTATGATGTAGAAATAAGAGATTTTGAAATTGTTCGACTTATGGAAAATAAAGTAAGTTTTAAAATGTGGCTTAAACTTGGGGCTAATAAATATGATGATGAAATATTGAATAAAATTGGTAAAATAGAGGGGGTTTATAAAGCAAAATGGGAACAATAAAACGGACGGAAAATTTTATTTAAAGAAGGAGGTGAAGAAATATGGCAGTTTTAAAAAAAGGTAAGAAGGAAGAACCCAATATTTTAGACATCGATGCCAGTATGCAGGGCAATTTGGTTTTTAAAGATCCGGTGACTTTAAGAATTCAAGGAAAATTTGAAGGAAAATTGGAAACTAAGGGACTGCTTATTATTGGGGAGAATGCGGAAGTAAAAGCGGATATTTTAGGTGAAGAGATTATTGTTGCCGGGAAGGTAAATGGAACTCTTCTTGCCTCCCGAGAATTAAAAATAATTCCTCCTGCCAGAGTAAAGGCTGAGATAAAATCTCCTTCTTTACAAATAGAACGCGGTGCAATATTTAACGGTGTATGCCAAATGCCATCTGAATCGCTCAGTTCCAAACCCTTCCTTTCTTTAGAGGAAGTAGCAACCTATCTCAGTGTAGATGTTGCCTCTTTGGCAAGTTGGGCAGAACAGGGGAAAATTCCTGCTTTTAAAGAAGCAAACACCTGGAAGTTTGAAAAGGCGAAGATTGACGATTGGATTTCTGCAGGAAAACTTACTTAGTCATTTTCTCATTTAGGATTAAAAAATTTTTACTGCTTGATATAACAAAGCAAGGATTTGTAAATCAGTAGATTAAATTTCTAAAAATGGAAAAATTCATTACCCTGACGGAAACCGCAAAGATTTTAGGTATCAAAGAAGATGAAGTAAATAAATTGGCAGAAGAAGGTAAAATTATTGCCTATCGTATTGGGGGAAATTTTTTGCGTTTCAAACTTAAAGATATTGAAGAGTATAAAAGAAAAAACATCACTTCTTCTCTTCTGGAAAAGAAAAATAAGATGAGAGAATATTCTAAATACTCCTGGAAAGAAATAGTTTATGATTTTTTCTATTACTATGACTTCTACATTATTATTATACTTCTAATCATCCTTCTTTTGATAATTATTTTCAAATTTTAGACATTTTACCAGGTACCGAATAGTTGAAAAATACGATAAAAGAAATCTATAAAAGAATAAAAAATAAGGAAATTAGTTTAGAGGAATTTTCCAATTATCTTAAAAACCTTCCCTTCCGGAACCTTGAATTTACTAAAATCGACACACACCGTGCTTTGCGTAAAGGTTTTTCTGAAGTTATCTATGCTCCCAGTAAGACGATAGAACAACTTCTAATTATTATTAACGATTTTCTGCAAAGAAAAGAAAATTTGATTATTACGAAATTAAAACCAAATTACTTTAAAAGAATTTCTAAAATTTATCCCCAATTGAAATACAACCTTATAGCCAGAATTTGTTACTACAGTCCTTGTTCCGTTAAGTTGAAAGGAAAAGTAGCTATTGTGACTGGAGGAAGTGGAGATATTCCTGTGGCCGAGGAAGCAAGCACCACTTTGGAAGTGATGGGATCAAAAGTTATAAAGATATATGATGTAGGGGTAGCAGGAGTTCATCGTCTACTGGATAATATAGGAGTTATACAAAAGGCAAGGGTAATAATTGTGGTAGCAGGGATGGAAGGCGCTCTTGCGTCTTTAGTAAGCGGTTTGGTAAAACAACCAGTAATTGCCGTTCCCACCAGCATAGGCTACGGAGCAAATTTTAAAGGGATTGCTCCTTTACTTACCATGTTAAATTCCTGTAGTCCAGGGGTAGCGGTAGTCAATATTGATAATGGTTTTGGAGCGGGATACCTTGCCCACTTAATAAACACTTTGTCCTGATACGATTTTTCTTGACAAAAAGATACTTATTTAGTATCATTTATTTATGAGTTTAATAAATCGCGATGCTGATTATGCAATATGTGCGATTTCCTGGATAGCTAAGCAGGGGAATAAAAAAGAAGTTATCTCTGCAGGTGCGATTCATAAAAATCTTAAAATTTCTAAACCATTTTTAAGAAAGATACTGCAGATACTTGTTAAAAATAAAATTCTTAAATCTGTCAAAGGTAGAAAAGGGGGATTTAAATTAGCACTTTTTTCAGAAAAAATATTTCTCATGCGCATTATAGAAACATTTCAAGGGAGATTAGAAATTTCTAAATGTTTTTTAGACACGGATGTCTGCCCGCGCATTAAAAATTGCAAACTTAGGAGAAAATTGCATAGAATCAAAAGATATATTCAGGGCCAACTTGAAGCTATAACCATAAAGGATTTGTTATAGAATGGAGGAAAAATGAGAGAAAAGGTGGAAAAAGTAATTGAGGAAATTAGGCCCATGCTTCAGGCTGACGGTGGGGACATTAAACTTCTGGAAATAACTCCCGAGGGAATAGTGAAAGTGCGTCTTACCGGTGCCTGCGGAGCATGTCCGATGAGTCAAGTGACTTTAAAGATGGGGGTAGAGAAGTATTTAAGAGATAAGATCCCGGAGATTAAAGAAGTCATTACAGAATAACTTAAGGTGGAGAATATGTTGGAAGTAAAGAATCTTTCGGTTAAGATAGGGGATAAGTTGGTAATTAAAGATTTAAGTTTAGAGGTTCGCGAAGGAGAGATAATGGTACTCTTCGGTCCCAATGGTAGCGGGAAAACTACGCTAGTAAAGACAATTATGGGGTTTGAAGGCTACAATATAGAAAAGGGAGAAATAGTCTTTAAAGGAAAGAGAATAAACGGACTCCCGATGGAAGAAAGGGTAAAATTGGGTATCGGAATTATGCATCAACATCCTGCAAAAATAAGAGGGGTAAAATTGCATCAAATCGCCAAATTTCTCTGTGGAGATGAAGGAAAAGTTAAGAAACTGATGGAAACACTTTCTCTTACAGAACATATAAATAGAGACCTAAACATTGGATTTTCTGGGGGAGAAATGAAAAGAGCAGAACTTCTACAAATCGTTCTCCAAGAGCCTCATTTTTTACTTATGGATGAGCCAGAATCAGGAGTAGACATGGAGAACATTGCGATAATGGGGAAGATTATGAATGATTATTTCAAAAACAAAGATAAATCTGCATTGATTATCACCCATACCGGATACATCTTAGAATACTTATCCGCAAATAAAGGCTGTGTGATGATCGATGGTAAACTTTGGTGTATGGGAGAACCCAAGGAAATTTTTGAGAGTATTAAGAAAATGGGTTATTTAAAATGTAAGGAGTGTCATGAGCCACAGAGAATTTAACGAAATATTAGAATCCGAGCATAAAACTTCTGTTTCTTCAGCGGGGATAGATTTAGAGGAAAAAACACGTTCCGCAAGTTTTTTCCAAGAAGATAGCATTATAAAATTATACCGGAGTAAAATTAAAGGAGTTGAAATCTTAGGGATAGAAGAGGCCCTAAATGAATATCCCCAAGCAAGGAAATACTTTGGAAGCAATTTTAAATTATTAAATAAAGAATATCCTGAAGATACCCAGGGAGGTTATTATATAAGAGTAGAAAAAAATACTATCGTTGATTTACCTATCCAGGCGTGCCTTTTTCTGAAGACTTCACGATTCAAACAGAAGGTGCACAATATAGTTATCGTGGAAGAAGGAGCAAGGGCTTACATTATCACCGGCTGTGCTTCTTCAAAATCTGCAAATGATGGTTTTCATCTAGGTATCTCTGAATTTTTCGTCAAAAAAGGAGGATATTTAAATTTTACGATGGTCCATTCCTGGAAGGAGGATACTTCTGTGCGTCCTATGACTACCGTTTTGGTGGAAGAAAATGCTACTTTTGTTTCTAACTATATCTGTCTTAAACCGGTAAAAGATATCGTGATGTATCCTACAGCAATATTGGAAGGAAATGATTCAAAAGTAAGTTTTAATTCCCTGATACTTTCTCATCCGGGCTCTTTCCAGGACATTGGTTCGCGGGCAATTCTTAAAGGGGAAAATACACAAGCAGAGATTATTTCCCGTGGGGTAAGTTTGGGAGGTAAAATTATTGCCAGAGCGCATCTTAAAGCAGAGAACAAAAACATAAAAGCCCATTTAGAATGTCGGGGATTAATTCTTTCGGAAAAAGGAACTATATTTGCCATACCTGAGATGGAATCGGATTTTCGTGATGTAGACATGTCCCACGAAGCCGCGATAGGGAAAATAAATAAGGATGAGATAGAATATCTCTGTTCACGTGGTTTTAGTCAGGAAGAAGCACAGGCAATCATCGTCAGGGGTTTTATGGATGTAGAGATGCTGGGATTGCCCAATGCACTTAAGAAGGAGATAGAGGAACTTGAGGATAAGAATTTGAAAGGGAGCTTTTAGGACTATGATAGAAGAATTGAGTATAACATTAATTGAGGTAATAAAAAGAACCCAAACCATTAAAAGTTTTAGATTTATTCCAGAAAGAAAGATTGATTTTATTGCTGGTCAATTTTTACAAGTTTTATTTGACGAAAATAATAAAAATAATAAAGACCTAAACAAATATCTTTCTTTTTCTTCATCTCCTACTAAAGAATACATTGAATTTACAAAGAGATTAAGCGAAAGTCAATTTTCGCAGAGACTGCGGGAATTTAAATTGGGGAGTCACCTTCGCGTTAAAGCGCCCTTAGGAAATTGCGTCTTCAAAGAAGATTATAAAAAAATCGGTTTTCTTATTGGGGGAATAGGAATTACACCGGTTATCTCTATGATTGAATATATTGTTGATAAAAATTTAGCTACCGATGTAGCCTTATTATATTCAAATCGCAGTAAAGAAGAAACTGCTTTCTATGAAGAATTGGATTATTGGCAAAGTTCAAATAAAAGTATAAAGGTGTTTTTTATTGTAGATAGTATCACGGAGGACAAAAAGTTTATTTTGGGGAGGGTAGACAAAGAAACAATCCCGAAGTTTATCCCCGATTTTAAAGAAAGGATGATTTTTACTTTTGGACCTCCTAAGATGGTAGAAGCAATGAAAAGTCTGTGTTTGGAGCTGGGAGCAAACTCGGAAAATATAAAAATGGAAATGTTTATGGGGTATTAGAATGATAATCGGTTGCCCAGGAGCAAAAGGAATTAAACAACCCGAACCCAAAGTAGTCAAATGTATGTGCTGTGAAACAGAGTTAGAAATTTGGACCGACGAAATAAAAACAACCTGTTTAAATTGTAAAACAGAGGTTTTCTATCCACAAAATAACTCAAGTTGTCTAAATTGGTGCAGATACGCAAAAGATTGTGTGGGTGTAGAAAAATACCAGAAGTATTTTAGTGAGAGATAAGGAGATTTAATGAAAACAATAGAGCTTAAGAAAGATATTTATTGGGTGGGAGTAATTGACTGGAATATCAGGAATTTTCATGGGCACACTTATACCACAAAAAGGGGAACCACCTATAATGCATACTTAATCCTTGATGAAAAAATTGCTCTTGTGGATACAGTAATGGGAATATTTGCACCAGAGATGATTGAAAAGATAAAAGAAATTACTCCTTTAGAAAAAATAGACTACATCATTGCCAACCATGTAGAAACAGACCATTCTGGAGCGCTTCCGGGGATATTAAAATTCTGCCCTAAAGCAAAAGTATTAGGAACACTTAAATGTAAAGAAGGGCTGTGGCGAAATTTTTATATAGATATGGATTTCCAGGTGGTTAAAACTGGAGATGTATTAAACTTGGGGAAAAGGAGTTTGAGATTTATTGAGGCACCTATGATTCATTGGCCAGATAGTATGTTTACTTATTGTCCGGAAGAAGAGTTGCTTCTACCCAACGATGCCTTTGGACAACACTATGCCACCAGCGAACGTTTTGATGACGAGGTAGAACAATCGGAACTTATGGAAGAAGCAAAGAAATATTATGCCAATATACTCTGGCCATTGAGTCAGGTAATCTTAAAGAAAATAAAGGAGGTTCAAAAGTCAAACATTTCTATAAAAATGATTGCTCCCAGTCACGGAATAATCTGGCGGAAAGACCCATTAAAAATAATCAATGCCTATCTCTCTTGGGCAAAAAATGATACTCAGAGAAAAATAGTAATTGTTTATGAAACAATGTGGGGAGCAACCGAGAATATGGCAAGAGAGATTGCCGAAGGGATAATTTCAGAAGGAGTAAGTGTGAAGCTTTTTGATAGTACCCAAGTAGATAGAACTGATGTGGTTTCAGAAATGCTTGATGCTAAAGGTTTTATTTTTGGTTCTTCTACTCACGATAATGATATGCTTCCTACGCTTGCCGGATTTTTAACATTTCTTAGGGGCTTAAAACCCAAAAATAGAATCGCATCAGTATTTGGCTCTTATGGCTGGGCAGGAGGAGCAGTAAAGGAAATTGAAAATTTGCTCAAAGAAACAGGGATAGGATTAGTGCAGCCTTCGTTAGAGATTAAATATTTACCGAACCAAGAAGAATTAAAAAAATGTTTTGAATTTGGTAAAAATTTTACCAAAAGTTTAACCTGAAGAAAGGAGGAATGGATGGAGAAAAAATTACCTAAAATTTTAAGCGAGTACTGTATTGGCTGTGGACATTGTGTTTTAGCCTGCCATCCTGGTGCATTAAAACTGGTAAACAAAAAAGCAACTTTGGTTAATCCTGAGGTTTGTGATAGCGAAGCACGATGCGTATCAGCTTGTCCTCAAAAGGCAATACCGCATTTAGAAATGCGGAAGTATTAAGAAGGAGGATTTAAGATGGCTAATATTTTTGGAGCATCAGAAGTATTTGAATTTGCCATAAGAATTGAGGAAAACGGCGAAACTTTTTATCGGGAGGTTTCCCAAAAAATTAAACAAAAAGAGCTCAAAAGTTTATTCAATTTTCTTGCTGATGAAGAAACAAAACACCGTAGTATCTTTAAAGAAATGCTTTCGCAAATAGAAAATTACCAACCTCCTGAGAGTTACCCTGGAGAGTACTTTGCTTATTTAAAAGCTTATGCGGATGAACATATTTTTACGAAAGATAAAAAAGGTTCACTTATGGCAAAAAGAATAAAAACCGCAAAGGAAGCAATAGAGTTTGCTATCGGCATAGAATTAGACTCAATTCTGTATTATCTTGAAGCAAAGAATTTAGTTCCTGAATATCAAAAGCGTGCCATAGATAAAATAATTGAAGAAGAAAGGTCCCATTATCTGAGACTACACAGAATAAAGAAAGGAGCATAAATGGATAAATACAAATGCACCGTATGTGGTTATATATACGAACCAGAAAAAGGAGACTCTGAGAATGGAGTCTCTCCGGGAACCGCCTTTTCTGAATTACCCAAAGACTGGGTTTGTCCTGAATGCGGAGTAGGCAAAGATATGTTTGAAAAAATTTAAAAGAAAGGAGGAGAAGATGGCAAAGAAATGCGGGGTAAAGAAAACCGTTGGTTCTAAAAAAAAGGTTCAATATGTGTGTGAACTTTGTGGGTTGGTAATTACGGTAGATAATCCTTGCAGTTGTGATGCTTGCGATGTCATTTGCTGTGGTGAGGCAATGAAACCCAAGAAGTAACAGAAAATTTCACCAACAAAAGCTAAAAGGAGAGAGAAATGAATACGTTTATTTGTAAACGGTGTGGCTATATTGCTTTTAAAGATGTTCCGGATAAATGTCCCGTTTGTCATGCTCCTAAAGAAGATTTTGAATTAAAAACCGATGCCATTAAAAAACCACAGAACCCTAACAATCTAAGTGAGCTTGAAAAGAAACACATTCCCGTAATTGAAATTAAAAAACAGTGCGGTTTGTTAGGTCCTGGCTGTGCGGATGCGCATATAAAAGTAGGGGAAATCACACATCCGATGGAGGCAAAACACTTTATTGTTTATATTGATATTTACCACGATTACAATTTTATTGCTCGTTATCACTTAAGTCCGGAAAAGTTAAATCCGGCAGTAGGAATACATCTTAAGATTACTGAAGGGAAAATTATCGCTTTAGAGTATTGTAATCTCCACGGGCGCTGGATGGCGGAAAAAGAAATATAAATTGAAAACCATTCCTTCGGAAATAATTAACTTTTTAACCAATCAAGGATTTGTTGTCTTATCAACAGTTGATAACCAAGGATTTCCTCACAGTTCCTGTAAAGGAATTATAAAGATTGAAGAAAAAGGTAAAATCTTTCTTCTCGACCTCTATCACGGAAAAACTTACGAGAACCTAAAGATAAATCCCTATGTAAGCGTTACGGTTGTTGATGAACACAAATTCAAAGGTTACTCCTTAAAAGGCAAAGGGGAAATAGTTAAGATAACTAATGCCAATAAGAAATTACTTAAAAATTGGGAAGACCTCATCTCCCGCAGATTGGTCCGGCGTCTACTAAAAAATATTAAGGGAGAAAAAGGACACTCTGCTCATCCTGAGGCGCATCTACCTTCCCCCAAGTATCTTATAGAAATAAAGGTAGAAGAAATAGTGGATTTAAAACCAGCACATATAAAATAAAAGGAGAGAGTATTATGGCCAAATCAGTAAAGATTTATTCCACTCCTACCTGTCCTTTTTGTATCCGGGCGAAACAGTTTTTAAAAGAAAACAACATCTCTTTTGAAGACATTGATGTTTCGCGTAATCCCCAAGCAGTTGAGGAAATGGTCAGAAAGAGTGGACAGATGGGAGTTCCCGTTTTGGATATAGACGGGGAAATTATCATTGGTTTTGATAAAGAAAAAATAAAATCTGTTTTAGGTTTATAATATGTATGATATGTATGAATTGATTATCATTGGTGCCGGTCCATCGGGAATAACTGCTTCTGTATATGCGGCAAGAAAAAGGCTTAACTTCATTGTGCTTACTAAAGATATCGGTGGGCAGTCTGCCTGGAGTGGAGAAATAGAAAATTACACCGGTTACCAATTTATAACCGGTCCGGAATTGGCGCAGAAGTTCGAGGAACATGTAAGGAAATACAATGTAGAAATCAGGGAAGGAGAGGAAGTAATTAGAGTTAAAAGGGATAATGATGGTATTGAGGTTGTTTCTAACAAAGGAGTATATAAAGCAAAAACAGTAATTATTTCCTCCGGTAAACGTTCCCGCGAACTGAATGTTCCCGGAGAAAAGGAGTTTAAAAATCGCGGTTTAACTTACTGTGCTACCTGCGACGGTCTAATTTTTTCGGAAAAAAAAGTTGCAGTAATCGGTGGAGGAAATTCCGCCTTGGATGCGGGTCTGCAAATGGCGCGCATTGCCCAGAAGATTTATTTAGTAAATATTTCTTCTCAGATTACCGGAGACAAAATAATGCTTGAGAAACTGATGAAATATAATAATGTGGAAATTCTAAATAATAGACAGGTGCTGGCAATCCTTGGAGAAAAAATGGTTAAGGGAATAAAGATAAAGGATTTGTCTCTTGGGAAAGAAGATATTTTGGGAGTAGAAGGGGTTTTTGTAGAAATTGGTTTAATTCCTAATTCAGAATTTGCTTTGGATGTAGAAAAAAACCAATTTGGAGAAATAAAGGTCAATTGTTTAAACGAAACAAATATTCCGGGAATTTTTTCAGCTGGTGATGTTACTAATATTCCTGAAAAACAAATCATCATTGCTTCCGGAGAAGGAGCTAAAGCTTGCCTAAGTGCTTTTAGATATCTCTCCACCCAGAAATAAAACCACTCTTCGTATTATTTGCTGAAAATTTGTGTTATTCTTTATCCAGTGAAGATATTTTCCCTTGACAATTTTTCTTATTTTTGTTATTATGCAAATAAATGCATATAAACTTATTGTATTCGTAAAGCATAATCTAAAACCATAATACCCATAATAGAATTGATAAATAAATCTGGTTCTAAATTGTTAGCTAATTATTTACAAGCACTTGCGCATCCTCTACGAGTAGAGATCCTTGAGATTTTAAAAGATAAAAACCGCCTCTGTGTTTGTGAATTAGTACGTATTTTGAAAAGAGACCAATCTATAATTTCCCGACATCTCAATACGCTTAGACAAGCAGGAATTCTGGATTACAAGGAGGAAGGGACTCGCTCTTTGCATAGTGTAAAGAACAAGGAAATATACAAAATACTTGATAAAGTAAAAACAATTTTACGCAAAGAGATAAAACAGCATAAGGAGCTTCTCAAGGCTATATAGGAGGAATTCTTAAATGATTGTGGAATTGTTTTTCTCAGGAATTTTGGCTTTGAAAGATTATATTTTTCATCATACGTTGACCTGTCTTATCCCTGCTTTCTTATTGGCAGGAGGAATGGTTAGTTTCTTTAACAAACAGGCAATTTTATCCTATTTAGGAGAAAAAACTTCTAAATTAAAATCTTTTTCTTTAGCAACAGTTTTCAGTTTCTTTATTGCTTCTTGCTCCTGCACAGTTTTACCAGTGGGAAGTGGACTATATTTCGCAGGCGCAGGAATTGGTCCGGCTTTTATTATTCTGTGGGTTGCACCTTCTACTAATGTTTTATCTTTACTCTTTACCGGTAGTATCTTAGGTTTTAAAATGGCAACATCAAGGATTATTGCCTCGCTTTTTATGGCGTTTTTAGTAGGGTGGGTGATGACCGGATTTTTTGGGAAAGAGAAAAGAAAAGACATCCAAGATGTTTCTGTTCAGAAGCAAAAACTGATTACTAAAAAACATGCCATATTTTTAGTTTTGATTTTTCTTTCCATAATTTTGCCTAATTACATTGCCCGAGGAAGAAATTATGCTCTTAATGTTTTAGTCTGGTCAATCTTAACCACAATTTGGTTAATCTATGCTTTAAGCACTTTAACTAAAGAAGAGACAAAAAATTGGCTCAAAGAAGCTTGGTGGTTTATGAGGATGATTGTACCCATTCTTCTTTTAGGTGTATTTATTGTGGGAATAATTGGTAAATTGCTACCTAAGGAATTTGTTTCTAAGTGGGTAGGTGGCAATTCGGTTCTGGCCAGTTTTCTAACAACCATCTCCGGCCAACTGATGTATTTTGGGACATTAACCGAATCTCCCTTTATTGATACGATGTTGAAATTGGGAATGGGACGTGGTCCTGCATTGGCATTTTTGTTGACTGGTCCAGGGATGAGCTTGCCTAATATGCTTGCAATTGCAAGACTCTTTGGGATTAGAAAAGCAATGGTTTACATTTTGCTTATTATGGGGTTAGGAACATTTATAGGCTGGTTTTTTGGGAATTTTGTTTTTTAATGAAAGTCTTTTAATGTAATGTGTCAATATTGTGGTAATACAGGACTCTGTTATATTCTATTTAGTTTTATAGGATTAATGACGTTTAGTAAAATAAAATCTTGGTTAACTGTTTTTTTTAAAAGGAGGGGTACAAATGAAAATTGAAATTGTTGGTCCGGGTTGCCCGCGCTGTATAGCGACTGAAAAGAATGTAAAAGAAGCGGTAAAACAGTTAGGCATTCAAGCCGAAATTTCTAAAGTTACTGATATGGCAGAATTCTCCAAAAAAGGTGTTATGTTTACGCCCGCGGTAATTGTGGATGGCGAGGTTAAGATTTCTGGCAAGATTCCTACTGTAGAAGAAGTAAAAGAAATTATTTCTAAGAGATAAAAGGAGGTAGTCCATGCCTCTTTATGAATATGAATGCCAGGACTGCAAAGAGAGATTTGTTGTTTTAATCCGCAAATCTGAAGATGAAAATAGCGTAGTTTGTTCTAAGTGTGCAAGCAAAAGGATAAAAAGGCTTTTATCTACTTTTTCCGCCTCTAAATCGAATAGTGGAGATTCCGGTCCGAGTTGTCCCTGCGCCGGTTCCTGTTAATAATTTATAATGAAAGAAAAGATAATCGTAAGTTTAAACCAAAAGGAACAGATTGGATTGGAACGAATAATCATTGATGGAGACGAAAAACAGGCCTTGGCATTTTTAAGGGAGGTGGTGAAAAAGAATGTAGACAAAGCAAGCGCGGAAGGATGCAAGCCGGTTTTTGAATGGAGGACAAAAGAACTGCGGATGTTAACTGAATTGAAAGAAAAGGCAAAAAACAAAAATTCTAAAAAGGAGGAAATAAAATGACGCAAGGGAAAAAACCTAGATTTCTAATGTGTATCTGCACCGGTCAGTGCCCGGGGTTTGCCAGTTTAAATCTCTGGGAATTGATTAATTATGTGCGGGGCGAGTTAGATGTAGAATACGCCATCGTTCATCCTCAGCTTTGCGTTGATGATGGCGACAGGTTTATTCACGATTATATAAAACCAGATGTAAAATATGTGATTGGTGCCTGTGATCCCAAGATGCAGAGAAAGATGTTTAAAGACGCTTTTGCTGATGCCGGTGGAAATTATGATGAACAGGTTATTTCTTTAGATTTAAGGAATATGTCTACTCAGGATGCGATGAATAAAGTAAAAGAGGCAATAGAATGTTTAAAATAATTTAAAATAAAAGGAGTGTGCGCCCATGCAACGCGATAGGTCAACATATACAGGTCTACCCCGCAGAGAAATAGATTGGTTTCCTAGGATAGACCAGGAAAAATGTAAGCCAGAAGAATGCAATTTTCACTGTGTTAAGTTCTGTCCTTTTGGGGTATTTTCACATAAGGGCAATGGCGTAGTTGAGGTTTTCAAGCCCTATGAATGTAATGTAGGAGACGAATCCTGTAAATTTCAGTGTCCGTTTGATGCCATAAGTTTTCCGACAAGGG